>CAZWMF010000035.1:0-13987 GCA_964634535.1 uncultured Opitutaceae bacterium
AAGACCTACTCGCCGACCGGCCGGGTTTCCGTCGCCGGCCTGCGGCCAATGCCTACGATCCAGACCGCGGGCTGAGCCATGTCCCTGTTCTCCACGCTTGGATCCACCGTCAGCGCGATGAATGCGCAGACGCAGGCGATCAACGTGACGGGCAACAACATCGCCAATCTGAACAATTCGGATTACGCGAATGAGACCGTCAGCTTCAACGACTTGGGCTCGGTGCAAACCCCGGAGGGCCCGGAAAGCATGGGCCTCGACGTGACGGTCCAGCAGGACCGCAACACCGTGCTCGACGCCATGGTGCGGCAGGAGGCGTCGCTGACCTCGGGCTTCCAATCCCAGCAGTCGCTGCTCAACGAGGCGCAGGCCTCGCTCGGGGAGAACATCACGAGCAGTTCGACCGCTTCGACCAGCGGCTCGACGAGCACCGTTTCGGACAGCGGGCTCAGCGCCGCGATCGATGACTTTTTCAACGCCGTCCAGAATTACGCGACCGACCCGGCCGATGCCGGTCAGGCCCAAGCGCTCGTGCAGCAGGCCGGTATCCTTACCGACCGGTTCAACGAGGTCGACACCAACCTGGGCCAGGTCCAGAGCAACGCCACCGAGATCATCGACGACGGAGTCAGCAACGCCAATAACCTATTGACCCAGATCGCCCAGCTGAACAGCCAGATCAGCAGCCTCGAGGTCAATAGTCCCGGCTCGGCCGTTGATTTGCGCGATCAGCGCGAGGGCGCCCTCGAACAGCTCGCGGCGCTCGTGCCGATCACCGTCACTGAGGATTCCACTGGCCAGGACACGGTTACGACGACCGATGCGAGCAATCTGCCGATCAGTTTGGTCAGCCAGGGCACGGTCAAGAATACGCTGGCCTTCAACGGCACCGCGCTCACGACCGCGGGCGGGGCCGCTGATCCGCTGGGCGTGACCTCCGGCTCTCTGCAAGGCACCATCACCGCGAGCGTCGGCCCGGTGCAGACGCTGCGCGCCACCCTCGATGCGGTCGCCCAGCAGATTGTCACGTCGGTGAACTCGGCGTACAATCCGAGCAATTCGGCCACCGGCAACTTTTTCAATTCGGCGGGCACGACGGCGGGCACGATCGCGGTCGATCCCAATCTCACTGCCTCCACATTGAAGGCCGGTCCGAGCGGCGCCGGCGACAATTCGATCGCCCTCGCCGTGGCGGCGGTCGCCAACCAGAGTTTTTCAACCGGCAGCGGAGACGCGATCACCGGCACGATCAGCCAGGCCTACGCCAACGGGGTCAGCGCCATCGGCCAGGCCCTGGACACCGCCAACACGCAGGTGACCGATCAGACCAACGTCCAGACGATCGTCAACAATCAGCGTCAGGCCGTGAGCGGCGTGTCGCTCGACCAGGAAATGTCCAATCTGGTCACGTATCAAAAGGCCTACCAGGCCTCCTCCGAAGTCTTTCAAGTGATCGATGACATGATCAACACCCTGGTCAGCGTCATGTCACAAGTCGCCTGACCCCAAAAACCCCATGCGCATTACGAGCACAATGGTCACCAACGGCATCCTCTCGGAGCTGCAGAACCTCGACACCCAGCAGTCGCAGTTGCAGACCGAGGTTTCGAGCGGTTTGGCGGTCACCCAGCCGTCGGACAACCCCGCGGTCTTCGGCCAGACCATCGAACTGCAAAGCCAGAATCGGCAGCTCGGCCAGTACGAGCAAAACGCGAGCGACGCCCTCAATACCGCGAGCGCGTCCTATTCGGGCCTCAGTTCCCTGCAATCGATCTACGACCGGGCCTCGCAGCTGGGCACCCTTGGCACGACCGTGACCGGCGCGACCACCTCGCAGGCTTACGGCGGGGAATTGGACCAACTCATCCAGCAGGCCGTCCAGGTGGCCAACAGTCAGGTCGGCGGCCAATACCTCTACGCCGGCACGGCCGTCAACGCGGAACCGTTTTCGACCACGACGAACGCCTCCGGCGATATCACCGGGGTGACTTATGTCGGCAATCTCAATCAGAGCGCCGTGCAGTTGTCCGCTTCCGCTTCGGTCAGCCCGTCGACCTCGGGGGCGACCAACCAGGGCATCGCCACCTTCCTCAACCAGATGATCGCGTTGCGGGACAGCCTCAATTCCGGCGACACAACCTCGATCGCCGCCGCCAATCAGACCCTGCTTTCGTCCGAGGATGTCATCACCGGGGCGGTCGCCGACAACGGCGCCATCCAGGCCCGCATCCAATCCGACCAAACCCAGCAGCAGTCCGAGGCCACCGAACTGAATAGCCTGATTTCGAACAACACCAACGCCGATCTGCCGTCGACCATCGTCAAATTGAACCAGGCCCAACTGGCCTACCAGGCGTCGTTGCAGACGGCGGCCTCGGTCATGAAGCTTTCCATCCTCAACTACATCACGCTCTCCTGATTTACCTATGAAAGTTCTCCCCGATATCAGTTCCGCGGAAGCCGACGGTCTTGGCACCAACGCCTTCGCTCTGCCCTACGGCATCATCGGTTTTGCCGATTACAAGCGCGCCGAATTGCTCTACTCGTCGGAACACCTGCCCTTCCTGTGGATGCGGCTGCAGGGTCCCGCCGGCACCATCAATTTTGTGGTTCTCGAACCGGGCGGCATCATTCCCGGCTACGAGTTGGAGGTGTTCGACAACGATGCCGAGGCACTCGACATCACCGACCCGGCCGAGGCGATGGTCTTGAACATCGTCACCCTCCGCCCGGACGCGCCCCTGGAGGCGACGGTCAACCTGATCGGTCCGATCCTCGTGAACCGCCGCACGCGCATCGGCCGACAGCTCGTCATCGCCAACTATTCCAAATACAGCGCCCGCCACGTCCTGGTCCAAAAGGACCCCGCCACCGCCCTCGCCTCAGCCTGAGGTTCGCCATGCTCGTCCTCTCCCGCAAGGTCAACGAGGCAATCGTGATCGGCGATTCAATCGAGATTCGCATCAACCGGATCGACGGCGACGTCGTGAAGGTGGGCATCCAAGCGCCCCGCGAGATCCCGATCTTCCGCAAGGAAGTCCAAGTCGACATCGCCCGCACGAATCAAGCCTCCGCCCATCCCTCCGCCGGCCCGCTTCCGGGCCTGCCGTCCCTGCCGCAACTCAATACGCTACGCCGCACTCCGCTTTCACCATGAGCACTATCACCAATCAGCTCCCGTCCCTCGCCAGCACGCTTCTCCAGCTTACCGCCCAGACCCAGCCGGCCAATATCGCCGACTTGGATCTCGATTCTACCACCTCCGGTTCATCGTCCAACGCGGACCTGGCCGACACGCTCAACCTGAGCAACTCCTCGATCAGCGACCTCGAGGCGCAGGCCCAACAGATCGCCAGTCAGAACCAGTCCTCGGCTTTGACGACGAGCGAGCAGGCATTCTCGGCCAATCTGGCCGCGATCGCGGCGCTCTCGAGCGATCCGGCGCAGGCCCAGGCGGCGCAGGGCACGCAGGATTCGTCGTCGGTCCTCAGCCTGGTCAACGGCACCGGCCTAAGTTGAAGCCGGCGCCGGCCTCAGGGCCGCGTGCACCGCGCGGGTCAGTTCGACCGCCGTGAACGGCTTGGCGAGCAGCGAAATGTTGCCGATCTGTTCCAAGGCCCCGGCCGAGACCTTGGAAAAGTAGCCCGACATGATGATGATCGGCAGCTTCGGCGCGAAGTTGCGGACCTCGGCGGAAAGCTCCATGCCCGTCATGCCGGGCATGGTCTGATCGCTGAGCAGGAGGGCGCAGCCTTCGGCCTCGCGGCGCAGGGCCTTGAGGCACTCGTCGGAGGAGTTGAACACGACGCAATTGTAGCCGTAGCGCTCCAGCGTCAGCCGGGTGGCCTGGGCCACCAGCTGTTCGTCGTCCACCACGCAGACCACCTGGCCGTCCCCGCGGGGCGGCGGCTCGGCGGGCGCTTCGGATTCGTCGACCTCCTCGCAGGCGGACGGCAAGAATATCCGGAACGTGGTGCCCCGGCCCGGCTCGCTTTCCACCTCGATCGCGCCCCCGTGACTCCGCACGATGCCATGCACGATGGCCAGGCCAAGTCCGGTGCCTTCGCCGACCGCCTTGGTGGTGAAAAATGGGTCGAATATGCGCTGCTTCGTATCCGCGTCCATGCCATGGCCGGTGTCGCTCACCGTCAGGCGGACGTAGCGGCCTTCCGGCAGGTTGCCATGCGCCGCCGCCTGGGTTGAGCTGAGTTCCACGGGCGCGAGCCCGATCGCCAGGACGCCGGAACCCGAACGCATGGCATAGGCCGCGTTGCTGCCGAGGTTGAGCAGGACCTGGTTGATTTGGGTCGCGTCGGCCAGCACCCGGCCGCAGTTCGGGGCGACGGTGGTTTGGATCTGCACGGTCGCGGGCACGGTGGCGCGCAGGAAGCGGCGCGCTTCCTCGACGATTTGGGCCAGGTCGGTCGGCAGGCGTTCGCTCCCGCCCGTCTGCCGGCTGAACACGAGGATCTGTTCGACCAGTTCGCACGCCCGCAGCGAGGCCTTGCGGGCCTCGGCCAGGCAGGGCCGGGCCTGATCGTCCTCGGGCAGGTGGTCGAGGGCGAGATCCTGGTAGCCCATGATTCCGGTGAGCAGATTGTTGAAGTCGTGGGCGATGCCCCCGGCGAGGGTGCCGAGGGTCTCCATCTTCTGGACCTGGAAGAGCTGCGCCTCCAATTTGCGCCGGGCGTCCTCCGACTCGCGGCGGGCGCTGATTTCCTGGACCGCGCCAAACACGCGGACCGGCTGGCCGTCCTTCAGTTCGGTGCGGCCGAACACCCGGATCCAGCGGCGCCGGCCCAGGGCGGTGACAAAGGGGCATTCCAGATCGAACGAACGGCCCTCCCGCGTCGCCTGCTCGATCGCGAAGCTGAACACCTCGGCGTGTTCGTCGGCGAAGAAGGCCGTCATGGAGGCCAGTGCCGGCTGGTAGCCGAGTTCGACTTCGGCGATTCGGAACAACTCCGGCTCCCACCGCATCGACTTGGCCGCGATGTCGAATTCCCAGGCGCCGATTTGCGCGAGCCGGCTGACCTGGATGGAGATTTCCTCGCTGTGGCGCAGCCGTTCCTCGAGCTGTTTGCGCGCCGTGATATCCCCCTGGGTGCCGACCATGCGCAGCGGGCGGCCTTCCTTGTCCCGCGATACCACCTTGCCGCGGTCGAGCGTCCAGATCCAGCGACCGTCGTGGGTTTGCAGGCGGTGCTCGGACATGTAGACCGGAGTACGCCCCTGCAGGTGCTCGTCGAGAGCCGCGTCGACCATCTTGAGGTCCTCCGGGTGCACCCGGCTCAGCCATTCGCTGGCGTCGATCAATGGCCCGGTGCTTTCGCCGCCGACCAGTTCGAACCAGCGGCGGTCGCGGTACACCTGGCCGGTGGCGAGATTCCAGTCCCAGACGCTTTCGTTGGTGGCGAGCAGCGCCAGTTCGAGCCGGTCCTCGGCCACCTGCAGGGTCTCGCGCATCTTCTGGTCGACGGTGATGTCGCGATTGAGGCCGACGAACCGCTGCGGCTTGCCGTCCGCGTCGCGCAAAAGGAAGCCGTGGGCCTCGATGAACCGCACGTCGCCGTCCGGCCGGAGGATGCGAAAATCGATGTCAAAGTTCTTTTCCGTGCCATCCAGGACATTCTGCCGATGCAGGCGCACGCTCGGCACGTCGTCGGGGTGCATCAGACCGAACCATTCGTCCAGGCTGCAGCCGAAGACGCCCCGGACCACGCCGTACATTTCGTACATGCGTTCGTCCCATTCCACGCGTTCCTCGGGCAGGTAGGTCTCCCAGATGCCGTATCCGGAGGAGCGCAGGGCAAATTGCAGCCGTTCGTTCATCGCCTGGAGCCGCAGGTCCGCCTCGCGGCGGGCGGTCACGTCCTCGACCAGGACGATGTGGTTGACGATCTGGTGGCCCTTGTTGCGCACCGGCTGCAGGGCGATTTCCAACCATTGACCGGCGCCATCCGGACGGGTGGTCTTGGTTTCGATCGTGACCGGCCGGCCGGCCTGAAGCAGCTGGCGGCCGTCCTCCGGGTCGAATCCGTCCCAAAACCGCGCCAGCACCTCGTCGACCCGGTGGCGCAGGTACTCGCTCGCCCCCCGGCCGCTCAACTTTTCCCAGGCGGAGTTGGCCCAAAGGATCGTGCCGGCCGCATCGGTGACGACGACGCCGATCGGCATGTGTTGCGCACAAAGTGCCAGCAGAGCATTGACTTGTATCGCCACTTTGAGGTGGGCATTGGCGGTCTCCAGCTCCCGGGCCCGCGCGTCGATCTCGCTCTGCAAGGAAGCGGCTTGCGTTTGGAACAGCGCCTGGGCTTTCCGCTTTTCGGCGCCGCGGATCAGCCAATACAGGCCCAACAGCGCCAGGCTGGCGTCGATCGCACTAAAGAAACCAAATCCGAAACCCATTCGGGTGGATGGTTTTATAAAAAGCTCCCGTCCGGTCAGAACGGCGAAGATCGTGGCGATTCCGGCGGCCAGAATATACGGCCAGATGCGGCGGTGGGTAGGGAGGGGCGGGGGACCGGGTGGCCGGGACATGGCGGAAAGTCGGGACCGACGAGGCATACCGGCCGAAGCGAAAAGCAGCAACGATTTTGCTCAATTTTCCCGGCACCCGACCGATCTAGCCCCTGTATCCCCATGAAGTTCGCCGTATTCCCATTAGGGATTCTCCTGCTCGGTTCGGTGCCCGCCGTGCGCGCCGATTTTGAACCGCCGGTGCCGGTGCGTACGGTCGCGCCTGAGTTTCCATCCGAAATGCGTCGTCAGCACATGAATGGACTGGTGCTGGTCGACTGCGAAATCGACTCCCACGGCGACGTCCAGGACCCCAAGGTCGCCAAGACGAGCAACGACGCCTTTACCCAGCCCGCGCTGGACGCGCTGAAGCGCTGGAAGTTCAAGCCGGCGCAGCGCGATGGCAACAACGTGGCCGTCCGCGTCAAGATCCCCCTGCGGTTCACGGTCGACGACTAGTCGCCGCTATTTTCGGTTACCTCGCCTCCATGAACTTCAAAAACCTGACCGTCGGCCGAAAGATCATTCTCGGTTTCACGATCGTATTTCTCGTTTTCGCCGCTGTCATCAGCACCGGCTACCTGGCGCTCGGCGCGGCCGGCCGGAAATTCTCCCAGTATTCGTCGAGTGCCCAGGAAACCAATGTGGCGGCCGACCTCGAGAACGCGATGCTCGAGCTCAAGTTGCAGGTCAACGAATTCCTGGCCACGGGCGCCGGCGCGAGCGCCGACGGCTACAACCAGGCCAAGGCGGCCCTCGATGTTCAGCTCGCCGCCGCCGAAAAGCGCATTGTCGACGCCGACCGTTCGGCCCAGTTGGCCGCCGCGCGCAAGCTCATGGGCGAGTATGACACCGCCTTCCGGCATGTGGTCGACAACAACCGGCAATTGTCGGCGATCGACCACGACAAGCTCACACCCGCCTCCGAGGCGATCAGCACGGGCCTGCAAAAGCTCCTGGCCGCCTCGCGCGACCAGGGCGACATGAATTCGGCGTTTAAGATATCCACCGCGCTCAAGGCCTTTTACGAGTGCACGAGCCACGTCAGCGCCTTTCTGCTTTCCTCCAAGACCGCCGAGGCGGACTCCGCGCGCACGGCCCTGGCCGCCGTGGTCGACCAGATCAAGCGCCTGGAGAAGGACCAGATGGACATGGAGAAGATGGACGCCAGTCTCAAGGACGCCAATAAGGATGCGCTCATCCAGAATTTGAAGGCCGCCGCCGGCGCCTATGGCGAAGGGGTCGAGGGCACGGTCGCCATCAAGAGCGACACCGACCGCACCATTTCCGGCGAACTCAATCATATCGCCCCGCAATTCACCGAAGCGCTGGCCACCGTGCGCCGCTCGGTGCTCGACCTCCAGGGCGAACTTGAGCAGCGCATGAGCACAGAACAGGGCCGGACCGAACAGCTCGTCATGTGGGGCACCCTGGGCGGCTGCATTCTCGGACTGGGCATCGCCTTTTTCGTGGCGCGGGGCATCACCCGGCCGATCGGGGCGGTCGCCAACCGTCTGGCCCAGGAGTCCAATCGCACCAATTCGGCGGCCCTTCAGGTCTCCCAAGTCAGCCAATCGATGGCCGACGGCGCCAGCCAGCAGGCGGCGGCGATCGAGGAGAGCAGTTCGGCTTTGCACGAGATGGCGAGCATGACTTCCCGAAATTCGGAGAACGCCCACAATGCCAAGGTCTTGGCCGGCGAGGCCCGCGAGACCGCGGACACCGGGGCGCGCGAGATGGACGAGATGAAGTCGGCGATGTCCGCGATCAAGGCGTCCAGCTCGGAGATTTCCAAGATCATCAAGACGATCGACGAGATTGCTTTCCAGACCAACATCCTGGCCCTCAACGCGGCGGTCGAAGCCGCGCGGGCGGGCGAGGCCGGCGCGGGCTTTGCGGTGGTCGCCGACGAGGTGCGCACGCTGGCGCAACGCTGCGCCCAAGCCGCCCGCGAAACCGCGGACAAGATTTCCGACTCGGCGACGAAGAGCGAACAGGGCGTCACGATCAGCGCCCGCATGGGCACGAACCTGGGCGCCATCGTCGAGCGCATCCGCAAGCTGGATGAAATGATCGCCGGGATCGCCCAGGCTTCGCACGAGCAGAGCGAGGGCATCGCCCAGCTCAATAGCACGGTGGCGGGCATGGACCGGGTCACCCAATCCAACGCGGCCTTGGCCGAACAGTCGGCCGCGTCCAGCGACGAGCTCAAGGCGCAGGCCGAGCAGGTGCAAAGTGCCGTGTCCGAGTTGATGCGCATGGTGAATAGCCATGACAGCGACGCGCACAAGCCGGCCGGCGTCGTCAGTCCCACGTTGTCGTCGTCGCGCAGCGGCGGAAACCGAAGCTTCGAGGTCGAACCTCCGGCTCGCCCGACCGTTCGCCCGCAGGTCAACGGCACGAATGGCCATGCGGGTTCGAAGAGCCGCGGCGCGAATGCCACGGTGGGCGGGCGCATGTCCGGGCCGACGAATATGGGCGGTGGCGAGGATAAAGACTTTATTGACCCAGCCTGAGCCCGATCTCCCCTTTGGGGTTATTGTGTGTGTTGAATCCCCGGCATGGCTTTAGGCCTGCCGGGGATATCATTTCCGCCCCCCCGGGCGGAAATGACCCGCCATAGCCGAAGGCGAAGGCGGGTGGGCCCGTCCGCCTCAAGGGTCGTTGGCGGCAACCTAGGAATTTGACAGGCCCTTCCGGGGCAAGCTACGCAATGCCCAGACAACCCCCAAGCCGGCCCGAGTGCTCACCGCAGTTATGCGGGCCGCGCAGACGGTCCCAGAGGGGGTTGATAAGCTCCGCCACGCCCCGGAAGGGCCTATCAAATTCATAGGTTGCCGCCAACGAACGGGCTCTAACGTGGGGCCCAAGCAAAGAATATTGGACCCAAATTAAGTCCTTCTCGTCCGGTGCTCTGTAGCAAATCATACCAAGTGCGCCGGAGAACCTGAGCCCGCCGTAGCCCCAGGCGAAGGCGGGGCGCTGACTACCACGCCGGAGAATCCCATTCTCCCGCAAAGAGTAAACATCGATTAGTCGATGATAAACAATCAGTTGAAAACTGATTTTCAACGACCTCCTCTAGCCCGTCCAAATTGCCTACGCCTATGCGCCCGCCGATGCGCGCGCACCGATCACCGGCCGCGATTAGCGGGCTCCGGCCGATCGGCTGCTGCAAAACGGTTGGGTGCGGAACGGCAGCGGATCGAAGATCACCTTGGGATTGCCGAGCTCCGGAGGCCGGAAGACAGGCCGGCCCCAGGTCACTTCATGGTCAATCCTCGGGCGCCGGCTATGGAGGGAGCCGGCGGAGCTGTGTTCAAACGAACTGGAAGCACGAGGGGGCATGCAACAGGGAACATAGCAGTGATCGGCACGCCCCAATGCCGATTTAGCACTTTTTTCTTTAACTCGGCGTCGCCGCTTCGAGCGTCGGGCGCGAGGCCTCCCGCCGCAGGAATGCCGCGACGATCAGCGAAATCAAGGTGCCCATGATCAAGACACTGAAGAACGCCGTGATCAAAAGTACCGGAGTGGACATCATCGTGCGCATTAAGGACTCCGCCTTCTCGGCATCGATGCCCTTGGCGGTCATCTTGTCGATCTGCGCCTGGAGCATGACCTCGCGGACATTGCGATCGATCACGTTAAAGAAAAGCAGAGTTGTGAATATCCCAAGTATGGCCGTGTAAAGCGTGATTCCAAAGCCGGCGCTGAATGCCCGACCGTACGGGTAGGCTTGATCGGCGGGTACCGCCGAGCGGCAAGCACGAATCCCGAAGTAGGTGCCGCCGATCGAAATGGCCAGTCCGAGGATCGTGGCGATACCCTGGGCCATTCCCAGTTTGGATGGATCTGAATAAAGCCCCGCGAGCGTGAGAAGCACTTGCAATAGCAATCCCGCGAGGGCGATGGCAAAACCGTAGACCAGTTGGGTTTTCATGGGGTCCGACGAGCGTAACAGGATGGCCGGGGCGCGCAAGCGTTGAGGATGCAGGCCGGCGATTGACCCGTTTCGGTCGGTCGGGCGCCCGACGCGGCTTCCCCGATTTGCTCCGAGGATCCGGGGAATCGCCAGCCAGGGCGGCGGGTTGGTAGATCGCCGCCGTAAAGTGTTGAGCGGCGTCGCGCGGCGGTGACAATTCCGCCGCCGGCCCGACTCCCCTATGGCCAAAACCGCCGACCCTCGTCTTTCGAAAAAAGCCTACGAAGCGCGCCTTCCCGATATCCGGGCGGCGTTGGTGCGCATGCAGGTCGAGCTTCAGGCCTCGCCCTTCTCGGTTATTCTGGTGGTGACCGGGGTGGACGCCGCCGGCAAGGGCGACGTGGTGAACGTGCTCAACGGCTGGCTCGACCCGCGGGGCGTCGAGACCATCGCGTTTCACCAACCAACCGATGAAGAACGGGATCGGCCCCCCATGTGGCGGTATTGGCGCAGCCTGCCCTCGCGCGGCCGTATGGCGATCTATGCGGGCGGTTGGCATTCGGAGGCGATGCGGCCGGATTCGCGCGAAGCGGGCGATCCGGAGGAATTTGAGGCGGCGATGCGGCGCATTGCGCGCTTTGAGGAGGAGTTGACCCACGACGGCACCCTGATCGTGAAGGTCTGGCTGCACCTGGACAAAGCGGCCCAGCGGGCCCGCCTGCAGGATCTCGAATCGGATCCGCGCACGGCCTGGCGGGCGACCGCGGAAGATTGGGAAGGGCATCGCAACTATGACCGTCTGCACCGGCTGGCCGAGCGTATGCGCCGAGCCACCGATCTGCCGGGTGCCCGCTGGCAGGTTGTCGACGCCGAGGATACGCGCGTCCGCAATCTGGCCGTCGTGGACCTAGTTCTCTCCCGCTTTCGGGCCCATCGGCGGGCCTGGCGGCGCCGCACGAGTTCCCACCGGGTCCGCACCACGGTGCCGCTGCGGCCCTCGGGACTGCGGCGGTTGCTCGCGCTTCCCCTGGACCAGCGCCTTTCGGAATCCGATTACGAGGCCAAACGCGACCGCTGGCTGGGCCGGTTGAATCGGGCGGTGCGGGTGGCCAACCGTTCCCGCCGATCGATCGTGTGGGTGTTCGAAGGATGGGACGCGGCGGGCAAAGGCGGAGCCATCCGCCGGCTGACCGATGCCATCGATGCCCGGGATTGTCGGGTCATTCCCGTCGCCAAACCGACCGACGAGGAAAAGGCCCATCATTATCTCTGGCGGTTTTGGCGGCACATTCCGCGCGCCGGCATGGTGACGATCTTTGACCGGTCCTGGCACGGCCGCGTCCTCGTCGAGCGGCTCGAGGGTTTTGCCGCCGAGGCCGAATGGCGTCGGGCCTATCGGGAGATCAATGAATTCGAGCGCGAACTGGTCGAAAGCGGGGTCATCGTCCTCAAATTCTGGCTGCATGTCAGCAAGCCCGAGCAATTGCGACGGTTTCGCGAGCGCGAGCAGATCCAGTACAAGCGGCACAAGATCAACGCCGAGGATTGGCGCAATCGCCGCAAATGGCATGATTATGAAATCGCGGTCGGCGACATGCTGGCTTTGACCGACAGCCGCGAGGCGCCATGGAATCTCGTGCCGGCCGAGAACAAGCGCTACGCCCGTCTCGATATTATCAAGACTTCCTGCCGCAGGATCGAATCGGCCCTGGACCTTTAGCCATGTGCCGCCCAGTCGGGCATTGCGCCAAGGCCGCGACCTGCTGTGCTCGGATTGGGCAACCGGCGACCCGCGATGCCCCAATTACTTTGATGAAATACCCCTACCTGTTTGCGTTGGTGGCTTTGTTCGGTGCCTTCGGCGCATCCGCCGTTGGCCAGGAAAGCGTCCAGGTCTACCAGACGGCCAAGGACACCGGCGATCGGTTAAGCCATCTCGCGGCCGTTCCGCTGCGGCCGCGCGGGCCGCTGGTCGAAACGCAAAACTATGTCTTTGTCGATCCGGCCCAGACCTACCAGACGATCATCGGGATCGGTGGGGCCCTCACCGACGCGGCGGCCGAGACGTTCTTCCGGTTGCCCGAGGCCACGCGACGGGAGTTGATCGGCGACTACTACGATGCCCGGGACGGCATTGGCTACACCTTTGGGCGCACGAGCATCAACAGCTGCGATTTTTCGAGCGCGTCCTACAATTATGTGCAGGACGGGGACACCGCGCTTGCGACCTTTTCCGTCGAACATGATCGCCGGTACCGTATTCCGCTGATCAAGGCCGCGCTGGCCGCGGCGGGCGGTCAGCTCAAGCTCTTCGCCAGTCCCTGGAGCCCACCGGCCTGGATGAAGGACAATGGCGACATGCTGCACGGTGGGACGATCAAACCGGAATACCGGGACTGCTGGGCCCGCTACTACGTGGCCTTCATCCGGGCCTATGAGAAGGAGGGGATTCCGATCTGGGGATTGACCGTGCAGAATGAACCCCTGGCCATCCAGACCTTCGAGTCGCACCATTTGACGGCGGAACAGGAGCGCGATTTCGTTCGGGACTACCTGGGGCCCACCTTGGTCCGGAGCGGCCTGGGCGACAAGAAGCTGATGATCTGGGATCACAATCGGACGTTCCTCTATGAGCGGGCGCGCGTGATCCTGGCCGACCCCGAGGCGGCCAAATACGTGTGGGGCATCGGGTATCACTGGTACTCGGATCCGGCTTTCGATCATGTGGGCCAGGTGCACGCGGCTTTTCCGAAGGTGCATCTTCTGCTCACCGAGGCGTGCAATGGGCCGTTTGACGCGGCGCAGGTCTCCGATTGGAAGTGGGGAGAGCGATATGGCCAGGCCATGATCGAGGACTTCAATCAGGGGGCGGAGGCTTGGACCGATTGGAATATTCTTCTGGATGAGCACGGCGGTCCCAATCACGTGGGCAACTTCTGCTTTGCCCCGGTGCACGCCGACACCCAAACCGGCCGATTGACCTTTCAGAACTCATTTTACTACATCGGCCAGTTCTCAAAGTTCGTCCGACCGGGGGCCCGCCGCATCGTGAGCTCGTCGACGATCGACGCCCTCCAAACCACCGCCTTTGTCGACCCGGACGGCACGATCGCCGTCGTCGTGATGAATGCGACGGACGCACCCGAAACCTACCAGCTTACATTAGGCGCCTCGGCGGCCTCGATTGCCAGCCCGCCGCACTCGATCGCAACCATCCTCCGGCCGCCCCCGTGAGCGATTGGTTGACTCCAGCTGAATTCGGACAAGGACGCGATTGTATTTCGTGGGAGATTGAATCAGCGCCGGGTCGGCCAATTCGAAATTGCGTTGGACTCGGATCGGAAATAGGTTGATTCAACCTTTTATTCATGCCCAACCAACTTGCCCGATCCAAGCGCCGGCAAAGTCTCGCCGAGAACGAGGCGGTGCTGGCTGCGCTGGCCGAGATTGCCCGTGGTGAGAACACGACCGTCATGGCGCTATTGCGTCAGGCAACCCGGGAGTTCGTGCGGAAGAAGTCCGCCCATCCGGTGCTGGCGGAGA
>CAZWMF010000036.1:0-13745 GCA_964634535.1 uncultured Opitutaceae bacterium
CCGCGATCGATTTCAACAACGCGAATCTGCTCTTCGCCGGACTGCCGGCCGAGCATGGCAAGGCCCTGCGCACCACGATCGAGGGGCTGTGCGAGCCGCTGGCCGCGGCCGCCGCCGGGCTCTTCCTCCTGCTCACCGCCGCCCGGTTCAGCCCCGAGGGCGTCTCGCTCGCCGGGGCGGGCATCGCGCTCGGGGGCCTGGCGCTCGCCTTCGTCCTCCGCTCCGACTACGCCGCGGCGATCGGCGCCAACCTGCGCCGGGACTGGCTGGATTTTTCCCTGTCGGCCGAACCGTTGTGGCGGCGGACGGCGGACGGCGACCTGGACCTGGCCGAGGCCCGGACGCACACCGCGCAGCCGCGCGACGCGGTCCTGGCCCTGCGGCTCCTCTGGATCCACGACCCGCCCCGCGGCGTGCGCGCGCTGCTCGCCTATCTGCGCGAACGGCCGACGGCGGCCCTCGCCGCCGGCCAGGGCCTGCTCGACGAGGTGCTGGCCGATCCGGCGCATCCGGCCGCCCCGGAGATACAGCGCTGGATCGAGGAAGGCGCGGCCGGCACCGACCCGGTCCTGGCCGGGGCGCTCGGCCGCCACGCCCTCCTGCCGGAACCGGCGGCCGAGGCGCTCCTGCGCTCGGCCGGCCCGGAGGCGCGGGCGGCCGGGGCGGCGGCGCTCTGGCAGAGCTGGCGGGTGACCGACGGCCGGCGCGCGCTGCGCGAAATCGAGGCGCTGCTCGCGGCGGGCGTCGAGCGCGCCCGGCGGGCCGGCCTGCGCGGCCTGGGCCAGCTGGGCGAGCCGCGCTATGCGTACCTATTGCGTGAATACCTGCGGGCGCCCGCCGGCCCGGTGCGGGGCGCGGCGCTCGCCGCCCTCCGCACCCTGGCCGCGCCCTCCGCCCACGCGCTCGTGCCCGACCTGGTCGCCCGCCTGCGCGAGGACGCCGGCGCCGACCGCCTGCTCGCCCTCGAGGCCTTCGAGCGCATCGGCGACGCCGGCGAACTGGGCGCGCTGCTCGCCGCCGCCGAATCGTTCACCCCGTCGCAGCGCCGGCGGTTGGAGACCCTGATCCAACGGTTGGGGCCGCGCTGCGTGCCCGTGCTGGTGGAGTCCGTCCAGGACCTGCGCCTGTCCAACGCCAGCCGGTCGGTCGCGCTGCGCGCCCTGGGCAAGCTGGCCCTGCCCCAGGTGCATCTGCTGGCGCGCCCGCTGGTCGACGCGATCGCGCACCGCGCCTACCTGTTCCTCGCCGCCCACGAGACGCTGGCCGCGGAGGAGGCGGACGAGCCGGGCCGCATCGTGCTCGCACGCTTCTTCGCCGACTATCCGAACAGCGCCCTGGAGTTTGCCCTGGAGATCCTGGCGGTGTCGGGCCGGCTGGCCAATTTCGACGCCATGGTGGCGGCGCTGCGCGCCGGTTCCTCGAAGGAGCGCGGCTACGCGATCGAGGCCATCGAACAGGCCTGCGACCACGCCACCTTCACCCTGCTCCTGCCCCTGCTCGACGGCCGGCCGATCGCGGCCCAAGTCCAGTCCGCGCGCCACCACGGCATCGTCCCGGACTTCACCGTCGACCAGGTCCTGGATTGGACGCTGGAGACGGGCCTGCCGTTAGCGGCGGCCGCGGCCGCCCAGGCCCTGTTGGCCGGCCCGTCCGGCGACGCGATCGACCGGGTGATCGAGCGCACCACCCGCAGCCCCCATCCGTTGCTCGTCGACACCGTCATTCTTTGGCTCGCCCGCCGGGGGCGGACGCCGGGCGGAGCCGACGAGCCCACCCCGGTCGAGGCGGTGCGCCGGTTCATGGCCGCGCCGGAGTTCGCCAGCTTCCGCTCGTCTCACTTCGAGTTCCTCGCGCCGCTGACCCGCCGCGCGGCCTTTCCCCCGGGAGCCGTGCTTTGCCGCCGGGGCGAGCCGCTGCCCGGCAGCTGGCTCGTCCTCAGCGGGCGCGTTCGCGTCGGCGCGGGCGGCCCCGATTTGGTCGCCGGTTCGGTCGCGGCCGGCGAAGCGTTGGTCGGTGCGCGAACGGCCGAAACCACGCTGGAGGCGGCCGGCGCGCTCCAAGCGCTATTCCTGCCGGGTGACGCGTTGCGCCATTGCGCCGAAACCTTCCCCGAGCTCGGGCTCGCCCTGCTCGCGCAGAAACTGGCCGCATGAGCCGCCCCCTCCCCCGCCTCTCCCTCCAGGGCTGGCTGCTCGCCCTGCTCCTGCCGACGCTCGGCGCGTTGATTGTCGTCTATGCGAGCCACCTCTATTTACGGCTGCACGACATCATCATCGGCGGGTTCGAGCACAAGCTCACCGCGGTCAGCACCACCACCGCCGCCTTCGTCGACCCCGCCGAACACGAACGGCTGATCGAGCCGCTGCCGATTGGCGCCATGGACTTCAATGCGGCCGACCAGACGCTGTGGGCGCTCGACCTCTCCCGCCACGCCATCCTGCGGATTCGGCCGGCCGACGGCGCGATCGAACCGACCGCCATCGCCGTGCCGCCGTATGTCCACGGCCTGGCGATCGGGCCGGCGGCCGGCGAATGCTATGTGTTCGACGACGAGACTGGCCGGTTCTGGCACCGGTCCGCCGCCGGGACCGGGTTCGCGCCGGCCTTTCAGATCGAGCCGCCCGTCACCGGGGCGGCATTCGGCCCGTCGGGCGTCCTCGTGGTCGCCGGGCGCGGACTGCGCCGCGTCGATCTGCCGAGCGGCCGAGCGACGCCGCTGCACGATCTTCCGGAAATGCTCCGCGGTCTCGCCTTCGACGCCGGGCACGGCCGCCTGTGGGGCTTGAGCGCGCGGGGCGACGAAATCCTCGAATTCGATCCGGTCACGGGCGCACTGGGCCGGCGCACGAAACTGCTCTTCGCCCCCGCGGCCGACGGCGGCCCGACACCGCCGGCGATTCTGCGTTCGCTCGGCTTCGATCCCCTCGGGTCGGCCCTGCTCGGTTCGTCCACTTCGCTCGTGCGCATCGATCCGCAGACCGGCGCATTGACCACCACGGGCTACGTGCCGAGCTTCGGCCAGGAAGCTGGTCCGCTCTACCGCCGGTATGCCGAACCGATGCACCGCATCATGACGCGCACCGGACTCACCTACTTGTACACCCAGGCCGTGCGGGACCGCAACCGCATTATCTATGGGCTCGACGGCACGGACGGCTCCGCCCATTCGCCGCTGCTCAGCGCCGACGTCCTGCCCGATACCGAAGTGAGCGGGGTCCAGCGCCTGCTGACCGACGGCACGGTCTATGTGAGCGATGTCCAGCCCTGGCAGCAATGGGGCCTGCTCAAGAGCACCTTCGCGCCGATATTCGATGAGGAAGGTCGGCCGGTGGCGATGGCCGGGGCCGACATCGATGTGTCGACCATCCAGTTCCAGAGCCGTCGGGCCCTCGTGATCGCCTTTGCGTTCGGCGCCGTCCTGCTGGTGCTGATCGGTCTGCTCACGTATCGCATTGCCCACCGGCTGACCGAGCCGCTGGCGGCAATAAAAATGGCGGCCTCGCGCGCCGCCGCCGGCGACTACGCCCAGGGCATCACCGTGGCCAATCCATTGGAGTTGCATGAATTGGCCGAGCGTTTCACGGCGGTGGCCAACACCCTGGGCGACCAGGTCGGCCAACTGCGCGACACCGTCTCGGCCAACCAGGCGGAACGCATCCGCTCGGCGCTGTCCGATCGATTGGCCCGCACGCCGATTCTGGTGCCCATTCCGGCGGAGGCGGCGATACCTGCCGTGCCCGCGTTCGGTGCGGATCCGGCGTCCGTCCAGGACCCGGACGGCGTGGTCCGCGCAAACGAACAGATGCTTGCCTGGTTCGCCCCCCCCAGTGCCGACGGGTTGGCGGTCGCGGCCCGGCGGGCCACCATCGCCGTGGTGGCCGAGGCGCTGCTGCAGAGTTTTCCCAATGAAGCGACCGACTTGGCCGCGGCGCTCGAGCCGCTTTTCCCGGCCGAGGTCACCGCCTGGTCGCTCTACGTCGCCGGCCGCTGGCACCTGGCGCGGCCCCAGCCGGGCCGGGCGCTCCGGTTCGAACCGATCCCATGACCGCGGCCGACTCCACCGTCTATGCGCCTACGCTGGTCGGCAAGCTGTTTGCCCTCCGGCAGGTGCGCCCCTTCGATCGGCTGACCGACGCCGAATTGACCCTGCTCGCCGAAAAGGCGCAACCGCGTTCCTATCCGCCAGGCGTCGCCGTGCATGCCGGCCTTGAACCGCTGCTGCGCCTGCTCGTGGTGGTCGATGGCGAACTGGTGAATTCGGCCGGCGATCCGGCTGGCCCGATCCTCGGAGTCGCTTCCCTGCTCAACCACACCGCGGTCGGTCCGATTGTCGCCGGACCGGCGGCGGGCGCTCGCCTGCTCGAAATCAGCGGCCGCCACTTTTTTACGCTGGCCCGCGAATGCCCCGAGTTCGTCATCGGACTGCTGGAGCTGGGCGCACAGGGCGCGCGCATCCCCGCTCCATGACGGTCCGCACGCAAATCTTTCTCGTCGTGGCTCCCCTGTTCTTCGCCTGCGGGGTGGTCGGAGCCGCCGTTTCCTGGCGGCTGCAGACGGCGTCCCAAAACCGGGCTTTCGAGGAGGAGGTCCGCGGTTTTGGCATCGCGCTGGCCGAATTCACCGAACCGGCGGATGTAGCGGCCCTCCGGCAGCACGAAGGCGGGGCCGCGAACCGACTCAAGGCGGTGACGGAGCGGCTGAATCGCTGGAATCTCATCAAACGGCTGGTCATCCTCGAGGCCCGTTCGGGCATCCGCCTGGCCGACACCGCGCCGGACGACGGCCCGCCGCCCGCCCCCGCCGATTGGCGGGGCCTGACCCCGGGCGAATTGCGATTGCTGCCGATCCGCCGGTCGGCGTCCGGCGAATGGCGCCAGCCCTTCCTGAGTCTGGGCGCGGGGGGCATGGCCATCGTCGGAGGCGAAATCTCGGCCGAGCAGCATCTCGCCGCCCGGTCGGCCATCCTCCGGGACGCGTCGATCGACGCGGGCGTGGCCGCGTTGATCGGCCTCGGGGTCGGCCTGGGCGTCGCGAGTTTCGTCAGCCGGCAGATCCGCCGGCTCCGACTGCCCGTCGAAACCATCGGCACACCGGCGTTCCCAACGACCGACGTGGACAGCGTGGTCGAGGAGGTGGCCGATCTGCGCACGACCATGGAGGTGATGCACGGCGTGCTGGTCAACACGGTGCAAAAGACCCGAAGCCTGCTCTTGGAAGGCGAACGCTACCGCAATGAACAGAGCCTGGCCGCCGCCTTCCAGACGGCGTTTCTGCCCCCGGCCACGCTCGCCGTGAGCGGTGCCGAATGCGCGTGGTTTGCGGTGGGCGAGGACGCGCCGGCGCCGTTCGCCGGGATGATTTCGGCGAGCGCCACCGCCGGGGCCGCGTTTGTCGGGATGGCGGGCTCCGCCGGAAGGCTGGAGTCGGTCGTCCGCGCCCGGGCGGCCGCGGCCTATCTGCGCGATACCCTGAGCCGCCAGCCCCTCGACCGGGCCTGCGCCGACGCATGCCGGCTCTTCGGACTCGGCCGGCTGGCCGCGGCGACTTGGGCAGGTGAGCGTCTGAGCGGATGGTCGTCGGAGCGGGCGGCGCCGGACCGGACCGGGGCTCCGCTCGAATGGGCGCCGGGCCATCCGGTGGTCTTGTGCGGCCTGGGCCCGATCAACCGCGAACGGGTGCGGGTCTACCTGGCAAATTTTCCGTCGCACGCGCCGGCGCGCATCGCCGCGGAAGTGCCGGTTCTGCTCGATCGGGCCGAACCCGGGGCGGCTCTCGTGCTGCTCCGCCGCGATCCGTCGGCCTGACCGAGAACGGGTCGGGTCGAGCGACCGAGCCCCGGCAAGGGCCGCCGGGGGACAGCCGCTTCCATCAGCATCGCGTATTAACCGAACCCTCAGCCCTTTCTGCTCGATACTCACCCGGAAAGCCTTAGGGTCACGCCAGCGCATGTATATTGTAACGATCGCATCGGAATGCGCGCCGGTGGCCAAAGTGGGCGGCTTGGCCGACGTCGTGTTTGGGCTTTCCCGCGAGCTGGAAGTGCGCGGCCACGCCGTCGAGATCATCCTGCCCAAATACGACTGCCTGCGCTATTCCGAGATCTTCGGCTTGGGGGTCACCCATCAGGATCTCTGGGTGCCATGGTACGGCGGAAACGTCCATTGCACGGTCTATTTCGGCTTCGTGCACGGCCGGAAGTGCTTCTTCATCGAGCCCCACTCCGAGCACAAGTTTTTCGAGCGCGGCGTGTTCTATGGGCAGCCCGACGATGACCAGCGCTTCGCCTTCCTCTGCAAGGCCGCGCTGGAGTTCATGCTGAAGTCCGGAAAGCACCCGGACATCATCCACTGCCACGATTGGCAGACCGGCCTCGTGCCGGTCCTCCTCTATGAGATCTACCAGCGAGCCGGCATGACCCATCCGCGGGTCTGTTACACCTTGCACAACGTGGCGCACCAAGGCGTCACCCGGGAGCATATCCTGCGCGCGACCGGCCTGAACCGGCCGGCCCATTTCTTTCAGCCGTTCCGGATGCAGGACAACGCCAACCCGGGCGCCCTGAACCTGATGAAGGCCGGCATCGTCTATTCGAATTTCGTGACGACGGTCTCCCCCCGGTACGCCTGGGAGATTCTCCACGCCGACCAGGCCCACGGGCTGGGCCCGACGCTGCACCAGCACCGCCACAAGCTCGGCGGCATTCTCAACGGGCTGGACTACGAGGTCTGGAATCCGGAGCGCGACCGCCATATCGCCGCAACGTACACCGTCGACACGATCGATCGCAAATTTGCGAACAAGCGCGCGCTGCGCGACCGGTTCTGGCTGCAGGATGGCTTCAAGCCGATCGTGTGTTTCGTCGGCCGGCTGGACAACCAGAAGGGCGTGCCCCTCCTCACGCACGCCATTCCCTACTGCCTGCGCAACGGATGCCAGTTTGTCCTGCTGGGCAGCAGTACGGACAGCCGGATGGCCCAGCATTTTCAGAATCTAAAGCGGCAATTCAACGACCATCCCGACTGCCACCTCGAACTCGGCTTCGACGAGAACCTGTCGCATTTGGTGTACGCCGGATCGGACCTGATCCTGGTGCCGAGCCTGTTCGAGCCATGCGGGCTGACCCAGCTCATCGGCCTGCGCTACGGCACGGTGCCGGTCGTCCGCGCGACCGGCGGCCTGGCGGACACGGTGTTCGACGCCAATCACGCTCCCCTGCCCTATCACGAACGCACCGGCTACGTCTTCAACGATTTCAATGCGGAGGGTCTCGAATCGGCGCTCTCGCGGGCGATCGGCCTGTGGTACCTCTATCCGAAGCATTTTCGCGAGCTGATGGCGAATGGCATGCGATCGGATTTTTCCTGGAACCATCCCGGGGCCGACTACATCAATGTGTACGACTTTATTCGCGACAAATGAACGAACTCCCGGAATACGTGGACCAGCGACCCAATATCTGCGGCTCCGAGGAGCGCGTGCAGGCGGCGCTGCGCGCCGCGCGCCACCGTGAGGTTTTCCGTCCCGACAGTCGGGTGGATTTCGGGCGGGCCAAGAGCGCGTTCGCAATCGCCCTGCACATGCACCAGCCGTTGATCCCGGCCGGCGGCGCCGATCTCTCGACCGCCGACCTGATCAGCAATCTCCAGTACATGATGGAGCACCCGGGCGTCGGGGACAACCACAACGCGACGGTCTTCCACTGGTGCTACAAGCGCATGGGCGAGTTCGTTCCCCAACTGGTGGACGAGGGCCGGCAGCCCCGCGTCATGTTGGAGTATTCGGGCACGCTCTTTCACGGCCTGCGTCACATGGGCCTCGACGATGTCTTCGACGCCTTGAAGCGCATCACCGGCGAGCCGCGCTACCGCTCGGCGGTGGAGTGGCTGGGCTGTCCCTGGGGCCACGCGGTCGCTCCGTCGACGCCGGTGCAGGACTACCGGCTGCACGTCACGGCCTGGCAGCAGCACTTCGCGGGTATCTTCGGCTGGGCGGCCCTGGAGCGCGTCCGCGGCTTTTCCCCGTCGGAAATGGCGTTGCCGAATCATCCGGAGACCGCCTACGAATTCGTCAAAACGCTGAAGGATTGCGGTTTCCAATGGGTCCTCGTGCAGGAGCACACCGTGGAGCGGCCCGAGACCGGCGGCGGCGTGGAAAAGCGTCATTTGCCGCACCGGCTGGTGTGCCGGAATTCGCGCGGCGAGGAGGCGAGCATCATCGCCATCATCAAGACCCAGGGCAGCGACACGAAGCTCGTTGCGCAAATGCAGCCGTATTACGAGGCGATGAGCCTCGGGCGCTGGGACCTGGCCGGCCGCTCGGTGCCGCCGCTCGTCACCCAGATTGCGGACGGGGAAAACGGCGGAGTCATGATGAACGAGTTTCCCTCCAAATTCATGGAGTCGATGCGGCAGGCCTCGGGCTCGGAAACGCCGGCCATGAACGCGACGGAGTATCTGGAACACCTGTTCGCCCTGGGCATCAAGGAGGCGGACCTGCCGGTCGTGCAGCCGATTCAACAGAAGAAGATCTGGGACCGGGTGCGGCCGGGCGACGGACCCGAAAAGCTCGCCGCCGCGATCGAGCAGCTGCGCAAGGAGGACCACCGCTTCAACGTCGAGGGCGGCAGCTGGACGAACAATATCTCCTGGGTGCGCGGCTACGAGAACGTGCTGGGGCCGATGGACCGATGCAGCTCGCTCTTCTACGAGAAGGTGCTGAAGGCCGGCGTGCCGCCGAACGAGCCGCGCTTCCGCAACGCCCTGTTTCATTTGCTGTGCTCCCAGACGAGCTGCTACCGCTATTGGGGCCAGGGGTTGTGGACGGACTATGCGCGCGAAATCTGCCGGCGCCTCGAGGCGATTCTCACCCACGATTTTTGACGCGTGAGCGACTGGCCCGAAACGATCGACGGGTTGCCCAATTTCTGCGGATCGGAGGCCGCCTGGGCGGACGCGATCGCCGCCGGCCGCGATCGCACCGTCTTTCTGCACGAAAGCGGCATCGACTTCGGCCGCGCCCGCGGCGCCTGCGCCGTCGCCCTGCACATGCACCAGCCGCTGATTCCCGCCGGCGGCCCGGGCCGCGGTTCCGATCTCTCGCGCGAGCCGATGATCGGCAACCTCCAGTTCATGGAGGGCAGCCCCTACGAGGAGGATCGGCACAACGCCGGCGTATACCGGTGGTGCTACCGACGGCCGGCCGATTTCATCGGGCGGCTGCTGCACGAGGGCAAGGCCCCGCGCCTGACCGTCGACTACACCGGAACGTTGCTGCACGGCCTGGGCCAAATGGGCGCGCGCGACGTGCTCGACGCGCTGCGCACCTTCACCAACGACCCGCGTTTTCGCCGGTGCATCGAATGGTTGGGCACCGCCTGGGGCCACCCGGTCGCCCCCTCCACCCCGCCCCGGGATTTTCGGCGTCATGTCCGGGCTTGGCAGCACCATTTCGCCGCCCTGTTCGGCGGCGAAGCGCTGGGCCGAATCCGCGGCTTTATGCCCTCGGAACTCGCGCTGCCCAATCATCCCGACGTGGCCTATGAATTTGTAAAAACCCTGCGAGATTGCGGTTATCGCTGGGTGCTCGTCCAGGAGCATTCGGTGGAAAACCCGGAATCGGGTTGGGGCTCGGCCTATCTGCATATCCCCAATCGGCTGGTCTGCACCAATTCGCGCGGGGAAACGGCCAGCATCACGGCGTTGATCAAGACCGGCGGCAGCGACACCAAGATCATCGGCCATATGCAGCCCTACGACGAGGCATTCAATCAGTCGCGCTGGGAGTACCGCGGGCGCCGAATTCTGCCTCTGGTCGCGCAGATCGCCGATGGGGAAAACGGCCACGTGATGATGAACGAATTTCCCGGCAGCTATTGGAACGCCGTCGGCCGGGCCTCCGGATCCGAGGTCCCGCTGGTCAACCCGACCGAATATCTCGAGTACCTCCAGGCGGACGGCTGGCGCGACGAGGACTTCCCCGCTGTCCAACCCGTCCGACAAAAGCGGATCTGGGAGCGGATGCGCCCGGGCGATGGCCCGGAACGGCTCGGCCAGGTCATCGCGGAACTCCAGCGGGAGGATCCCCGGTTCCACGGCGAGGGCGGCAGTTGGACCAATGACGTTTCCTGGATATACGGCTATGAAAACGTCCTCGGGCCGATGGAACAGGTCAGCGCCCTATTCGAGGAAAAGGCGGCCCGTCCCGGGGTGGCCGGGTCGGAGCCGCGGTACCGCAACGCGCTGTACCATTTGCTTTGCTGCCAAACCAGCTGCTTCCGGTATTGGGGCCAAGGGCGATGGACCGACTACGGACGCGAAATCTGCCGGCGCGCCCATGACATCCTTATCCACGATTTCTAGCCCGTCGCGTCCCCCAAAATCCGGTCGGGCGCCGGCCGGGATCATGGCCGCGGTGGCGCAGTCCGGACTCGCCCTTTATCCATAAAGCTGGTTTGCAAACCCCGGCGGCCTTCGGCCGAATACTTGGCTTGTCACCTGCTGGTTCCGCATTCCCCTGAAGCACCCAAAATCACCTTCGAAGGCCCGACCGATCGTGTCCCACCCGGCGGTTAAGCTCGGCCGACCGGTTGTCGCGGGCACGCGAATCACCGTCGACGAGATTCTCGACGCGCTGGCCGACGGCACCTCGGTCGCGGCGGTGGCCGCAGCCCATCCCGGCCTGGCAGTCGAAGAGGTGCGGGCCGCCCTGCGGTTCGCCGCCGACGCCGTGCGGCGCGACACGCCCATCGAGGACCGCCCGCCGCTCGAGCTCCACGGAGCCCATGTCGTGGAAATTCCCGACCAAAACGGCGGTCCGCATCGTCCGGCCGTCGCCGTCCGCACCTATTTGCCGGACGCAGCTCAGGTTTCCGTCCAGCGCCTGCCACCGGCGCCGCGCACCCGCTCCTGGCTGCCGGCATTGGATTCCTCCGCCCGACCTCCCCGGGAGTCGCCTCCGTTCCCGGTCGTTCCGATGGAGCGGATCCACCCGGCGGGGGTATTCGAGGCCATCTTCCCGGAGGAGACCGTGCCGTTTCCCTACCGGTTAAAGGTCAAAGCCCCGCGTCAGGCCGCCCGGATCGCCGACGATCCGTATGGCCTGCCGCCCTGTCTGACTCCGGCCGAACTGCCCCAGTTTGCCGCACCGGCCGCGGAAGCCCGGCGGCCCGCCGAGCCCGACCCGCGCTCCTACCGCCAGCACCGCCAACTCGGCGCGCGTCTGGTCCGGCACGCCGGCCGATCCGGAGTGGCCTTCGCCGTCTGGGCGCCCAACGCCCGATCCGTCAGCGTGGTCGGCGATTTCAACGGGTGGAACGGGCAATGCCATCCGCTCCGACCGGTCGGCGCTTCGGGCGTGTGGGAGCTTTTCGTGCCGAATCTGGGCGCCGGAGAGCGTTACAAGTACCGGATCGCGACGCAGCACGACGGCCGGACTTTGGACAAGGCCGATCCCTACGCCTTTGCGGCCGAAGTTCGGCCCGCGACCGCGTCGATCATCTGGGATCTCAACCGCTACCGCTGGAACGACGCCGCGTGGCTGCGCACGCGCCCGCGGCGTCAGGCGCCCGATGCCCCGATTTCCATCTATGAAGTTCACCTCGGTTCCTGGCGCCGGGCAGCCGGACCGGATGGCCAGGCGCGCTGGCTGACGTATCGGGAGCTCGCCGACCAGTTGGTCCCCTATGTCAAGGATTTGGGCTACACCCACATCGAACCGATGCCGGTGGCCGAGCATCCGTTCGACGGATCCTGGGGCTACCAAGTCACCGGCTTTTTTGCGGCGACCTCGCGCTATGGCAGTCCGGACGACTTCCGCTACTTCGTGGATCGGGCCCACCAGGCCGGGCTGGGGGTCATCCTCGACTGGGTTCCCGGCCATTTCCCCAAGGACGCGCACGGGCTGGCCCAGTTTGACGGAACGCCGCTGTACGAACACCCCGACCCGCGCCGCAGCGAAAATCTGGAGTGGGGCACCTCCTCGTTCAACCTGGACCGGCCGGAGATTGCGGCCTTTCTCCTGTCGAACGCGCTTTTCTGGATCGAGGAATATCATGTCGACGGCCTGCGCGTCGACGCGGTGTCCTCGATGATCTACCTGGACTATTCGCGCCAGCATTGGGTGCCCAACGCCCTGGGCGGCCGGGAAAACCTCGAGGCCGCCGCCTTCCTCCAGCAGCTAAACCGGTTGGTCCACCAGGAGCATCCCGGCGTGCTCATGATCGCCGAGGAGTCGACCGCCTGGCCGCGGGTCACCGGCCGCGACCACCCCGACTGCCTCGGCTTCGACCTGAAATGGAACCTCGGCTGGATGCACGATACGCTGGGGTATGCCGGCCGGGATCCGCTGTTCCGCCGCCACCATCACAATGACCTGACCTTCTCGCTCGTCTATGCCTTCAAGGAGAGGTTTCTCCTGCCGTTTTCCCACGATGAAGTCGTGCACGGCAAGCGCTCCCTGGCCGGCAAGATGCCGGGCGAGCCCGCGCAGCGCTTCGCCAACCTGCGCGCCGTCTATGGGTACCTGTTCGCCCATCCCGGCAAGAAGCTCCTGTTCATGGGCAGCGAATTCGGGCCGGAGCTCGAGTGGAACGAGGACGCCCAGCTCGATTGGACGCTGCTCGAGCGCGCGCCGCACCGCCAGCTGCGCGACTTCGTGCGCGCCCTGAACCGCATTTATACCGACCACCCGGCGCTGCACGAACGGGACTTCGGCTGGGAGGGCTTCCAGTGGATCGACTGCGAGGACGCCGACCGCAGCATCGTATCCTTTTTGCGGCGGGGGGCCGACCCGGACCGACCCCTGGTCATCGTCATCAATTTCACGCCCGTGCCCCGGCCGAATTACCGCCTGGGCGTCCCGGCCGCCGGTAGTTATCGCGAGGTCCTGAACAGCGACGCGGTCGAATTCGGCGGCGGCGGCTGCCGAAACCGGGGCCGGCTGCGGACCGAAGCGGAGCCGGTCCACGGCCAGCCCCATGCCTTGACCCTCACGCTGCCGCCGCTGGCGGTCCTGTTCATCGACCCGGCGGTCGGCCCGCCCGCGTCGTGAACCCGTAGGCCCATCCGGCAAATCCCATGAGATTTGCGCGTAGGAGTTTGGAAACCGCGGGACCGGGCACCTTCCGGCGCGTCGCCGGCCCGCGTCGCCGATCCACCGCATGACGTCCTCCGAATCTCCCGCCCTGCGCGACGGCTTCCTGCCCGGCGAGGTGCGCGCGCAGCTGCTGGCCGAGGTGCACGCCGGCTGGCTCAAATACCGGAGCGAGATTCAACGCTGTCGGCGCAAGCCCAAGCCCGCCCGCATCCGGCGCGCCCGCCGCCTCGGCCGCGACCTGCTGGCGCGCGTCGACTTGCTCGCCGCCCTGGACGACGCCGAAGCGCTCGATCCGTTCCGCCGCAGGCTCGCCCGCCAAGTCCGCGCGCTCGGTCCCGTCCGCGACGCGGATGTCCATGCGGCGCTCCTGGCCGACGGCGCGGCCCCCGCCGACGGCCCCTGCCGCAAATTCCGGCGGGCCATTGCCGCCGACCGGCGGCGCGCAGCCCGGCGGGCCGTGGCCGGACTCAAGCTCGGCAAACTCGGCCGCCGCCTGCGCGAGGCCTTGCGCGGCCTCAACCCGCCACCCGCGCCCACCCATGCCGGCCGAATCGCCCAGGTCCTGGCCGCGGCCCTGGCCGACGCGCGCCGCCGGCGGCCCGCCCAACCCGTCTCCGGCCGGCGGCTTCACCGCGCCCGCGGCGCCCTGCGCC
>CAZWMF010000037.1:0-5055 GCA_964634535.1 uncultured Opitutaceae bacterium
GAGCGGCCAACGCAGCGATCGGACGGCTCTCGGCCCGGCAGCGGCCGAACCAGGTCTGCAAACATTCCCTAGCCTGCTTCCGTTTTACATTGCGGCGAAATCCGGCGCCAGGTTCGCCGGTATTGAGACGGATGCCGCCGGCGCGGCAGGATCCGAGGAATTGGACGGATTCTTCCTCCGTTCGCCCCGAGGAGCGACGGGCTCGTTGCGGCGAATTCAGAAATCTTAATCGATTATAGTATAATACCTTAAGAATTATTTTCGATCCGATTGCCGCGAGCGGCCACGGGCCTGCTATCCTTAGCCTGCCATGGTGATCTCCGAATGCTCGTTTCAGCCCGCCGAGGATGTCAGCGCTCACCTGGAAAAGCTGCCGAGGCTGGAGCGGCTGATCATCGCGCTGCGGTACACGGAAAAAATGACCGACGCCGAAATTGGCGCCGTCCTGAGTCTCGATCCAATCACCGTGCGCCGCATCGGCGATCAGGTCGTGCGCGAACTCCAAGTCTACGCCCGTTAGGCGGCTCCGGTCGGGATTTGATCCGCTTTTCCAGTTCTGAGTTGGCGCGTCCGGCACGGTCCGAACGGCTTTCCTGAAGCCCGGCGGGCTAGCCTGCATCCGGCCCATGGGTTGGCCCGTAGTATGGGCATGAACCTGCGCCACTCAGGTCTGGGGTTGCTCTTCTGCGCGTCCGCGCTCGGCCTACGGGCCCATGACCCCGGGCTCAGCACAACCCAGGCCGTTGTCCGGTCGGACCGCATTGAACTCAGCGTGGGCTATTCGCCGGCCGACGTTCGGGCGCTCTTGCGGAGCGGGGGTCCGGCCGTTCCCGTCTGGAAGCCGGCGGACTTCGCCTTGGCCGAACCGGAGCTTGCCGCCCTCGCGCCGCGGCTGTGGACGGTGCGGGCCGGCCCCACCGCCGTGACGGCGGCGGCCGCGAGCGTGCGCTTGGAGTCGGGCAACAGCGTGCGCTTCCTTTTGACCTATGCGTGGCCGGGCGCCGGGCCGCTTACGTTGACGAGCGGTGTCATGGACGCCCTGCCGCCGGGCCATCGCGACTACCTGATCGCGGCGGATGAAAACGGGAAGACGCTCGTGGAGGTTTTGGTCGACGCACGGACCGGTCCGGTGACAGTGCCGTTCGCCGCGGCGGCCCGGGCAGTCCGGGGAGCGGCCGAGCCGGCGGTGCCCGTTTGGGCTTTCTTGCGTTTGGGCATTCTGCACATCTGGACGGGCTACGATCACCTGTTGTTTCTCTTCGGGCTCCTGGTCGTTTGCCGAAGCTTTCGGTCGATTCTTGGAATCATTTCCTGCTTCACGATTGCGCACTCGCTTACGCTCGGGCTGTCCACGCTGAACGTCGTCACCGTGCCCAGCCGGATCATCGAGCCGATGATCGCGGCTTCGATCCTGTATGTCGGCATCGAAAATCTCGCGCGCCGCGGCGCCGAGCCGGTGGGCCGCTGGGCGCTGACCTTTGCCTTCGGCCTGGTCCACGGCTTCGGCTTCGCTTCCGTGCTCCGGGAATTGGGCGTCGGCTCCCAAGGCCAGGGAATTGCGATTCCGCTTTTTACCTTCAATCTCGGCGTGGAGATTGGCCAGGTGGCGATCGCCGCGGCCGTCCTTCCGATTGTGTGGCATCTGCGCCAAAACCCCGCGTTCATCCGCCGCGGCGTGCCGGTTCTCTCGGTGCTGGTGGCCTCGGCCGGGCTTTATTGGCTGATGGAGCGCACCGTCTTCGCTTAGCTGGCCGCCGTCACGCCGCCCGGGAAAAGTCCTCCAGGCTAGTGTAGTGTCCCACCAAAAGCGTGGCAGTTCCTAGCTGATTTTGACCCTGGGAAAGGCGCGTCAGGCGGGGGTATCCGCAGAGGGGCTATCCCCGCCTGGCGCAATGCCGATCGACGCGAGCGTTTGCCGGATCTGCGGCGGCCGGCCCGCGGCGCGGGCCGATTCAATTTCTGCGTGCGATCGCGTCGGCGGATAGATCCGGCGCGAGCCGGCTCCGGCCGGCGTCGGGCGCTGGCGCGGACCGATCCGGGCATTTGCGGAGTTCCGAAGCGATGCCACGGAGAGTAAGAAAAAGTGCGAAGCCCAGGCATCCGGGTGCGGGGCCGGCCCGTAGAGTTACGCGATGAAAGCGCACTGCCACCTCGCGGTTCTGATTTTTTCGCTGGGCGTTTCGTTCCCCGCCGCAGCTGTTCCAGCCCCGTCGTCCGTCCCCGCCGCACCCGCCAGTTTGGATGAGCGAATCATTCTGGTGGCGCCCACCGGTGCGGGCAATGAGGACCGCGAAATCCAGAACTGGCAGACCCGCATCCGGGCCGAACCCGGATCGGCCGGCGATTACGAGCGGTTGGGCTGGGCCTATATCACCAAGGCGCGACGCACGCTGGACACCGGTTACTACAAGCTCGCGGAAAAAACGGCCGATGCGATGGACGCCCGCTTCGGTTCGTCCCCGTCGTCCTTGTTGCTGCGCGGTCACGTGCTCGACAACCTGCACCGCTTTCACGAAGCGGAGGCGGTCGGACGCCAGTTGGTGGCGGCGCGGGGCGACGCGTACGACTACGCGCTCCTGAGCGATACGCTGATGGAGCAGGGGAGCATCCCGGCGGCGGTTGCGGCCTGCCAGGAGGAGATGAACCGGCGGCCGGGCCTCGAGTCATACGCGCGGGCCGCGCATTTGCGCTGGCTGACCGGCGACCTGCCCGGGGCCACCGCGATGATGGAGGCGGCGGTTCGGGCCAGCAGCCCGGTGGACGCCGCAACCTGCGCCTGGGTGGTCACGCGATTGTCCGGCTATGAACTTCAGGCCGGTGCGGCAGCCCGCGCCTTGCAGCTGGCGGACGCCGCCGCCCGGGTCGCTCCGGATTATCCGCCGGCGCTGCTCGCCCAAGGCAAGGCGTTGCTCGCCTTGGACCGCACGGTCGACGCGGTGGCGGCGCTTCGGCAGGCGGCCGCGCTCAATCCCCTCCCCGAGTATCAGTGGTGGGAAGCGGACGCCCTGCGGGCGGCCGGCCGAATGGCCGCGGCCGATCGGGTGGATCGCGGTTTGGCTGACCACGGCGAAGTGAGCGACCCCCGCACCCTGGCCCTCTATCTGGCCACCCGCGCGGAGGAAAAATCGGTCGCCGGGGCCGACGCCGCGGCCGCCGCCGTTCGGCTGGCGCGTGCGGAGTTGGCAAATCGCGCCGATCCGCTGACCGAGGACGCGCTGGCTTGGGCGCTGGCCGCCTCCGGCGACCTCCGGGGCGCCGCCGCCGCCATGCGGACCGCCTTGGCCGACCACACGCGGGATGCCCGGCTCTTCCTCCACGCCGGCGACATCGCGCTCGCGGCCGGCGATCGGATCGGCGCGCAGCGCTACTTGGCAGCCGCCCGGACCTACGCCGCCACGCTGACGCCGGGCGAGGCCGCTCTCTTGCGCGACCAAATCGAGGCCGCCGGCCGCGGCGGCCTCGCTCCCGGGGCGGTCGCCGTCCGCTGATTTTCGCCGGAGCACCCGTTCCGGCCCAATCCCGCACAGAATCCACAACCACCATGACCATTCGTTTGTCGATGCCAGCCGCAAGCCTGGCCGCCCTGCTTGCCGCCTTCACCGCGTTCGGCCCCGCGCCGGCGCGCGCCTCCAGCCACATGGACGCCCCGTTGATCACGCTCGACCCGGCGGCCAACACCACCGACGTCTACGCGTTTGTGGCCACCCGCGGCGGCCAGAAATATCTGGAAGTCGCGCTGGGGGTCTATCCGTTCGAGGAGCCCGGAGTCGGGCCGAACAAATACAACTTCGACGACAACGTGTTGTATCAAATCATTGTGTCGACCGGCGCCGACCTGACGGCCGGCAACGACACGATCACCTACCAGTTCCAGTTCACTACCGCGTACAAGACCCAGGGCACGATCCTCCAGTCGTACACCGGCGTCGTGATGAACGACGGCGACTCGGCCCAGAATCTCACGCAAACCTACACCGTTACCAAGGTGACCAGCCTCGGCTCGACGGTGCTGGGCACCGGCACCGTGCCGCCCAACAACGAGGGCAACGCGACGCCGCTTTACAACCAGGCCAACAGCGGCCTCAACCCGGCGAAGGTCGGCGTCAATGATCCGAACCAGCTCGACACCTATACGGCGGAGGCGATCGCGAGCCTGAGCAATGGGTACCGGTCGTTTTGCGGCCAGCGGGAGGACGGGTTCTACGGCGACATCAATTCGATCTTCGACCTGCTCAACCTGCGCAGCGGCGGCCAAAACTCCTTCGACAGCCAGAGCGGCTACAACGTCCACATGATCTGCCTGGAGATTCCCGTCGCCGAGGTGGGCGGCGACCAGCAGATCGTCGGGGTGTACGCGACGACCAGCCGGCGGGCGACCACCGTGCTCAGCAGCGGCTCGAATTCGTCCGCGCCGACCCTGAGCGGCCCGTGGGTGCAGGTCGCCCGGCAGGGCAACCCGCTCTTCAACGAGGCGATGGTGGCGATTCAGGACAAGGATCTGTATAGCCGGACCAAACCGTCGTCCGATGCCACGATCTTCGCCAAGTACGCCAGCACCCCGGAGCTCGCGAGCCTGGTCAACGCCATCACGTTCCACGGGCAGGCGGTCGCTCCGACCACCAACCGCACCGACCTCGTCGCCATCTTCATTCCGGACATGCTGAAGGTCGACCTGTCCACGGGCCCCGCCCGCCTCGCCTCCGGCGGCGCGCTTTTCCCCGACTATCCCGACCAGGCGGGCTTTTCGAATCAGAGTATCTTCGGCAACGATACCCTGACGAGCACCGTGCAGGCCGGCTTTGGCAACGGCGCCGTGCCCGGCGGCTGGCCCAACGGCCGGCGGTACGGCGACGACGTCATCTCCATCGCGGTCACCGCCATCATCAGCGACCTGCGGGGCAGCCAGCCGACCATCCGCTCGGCGGCCAACATCGACAATGTGCCCGGCAACGACGCCGTCTACAACACGGTGTTTCCCTATGCGGGCACGCCCTTCAACGGTCGAAACTACGCCCACAACGCGGGGCTGTCGCCCGCGCCGGTCTATAACTTCTC
>CAZWMF010000037.1:5065-13655 GCA_964634535.1 uncultured Opitutaceae bacterium
CTCCACCCGCGGCTTCGCCGGAACCGGCAGCAACGAGTTGATCGGCGGCTTCATCGTGCGCGGGCCGCTTCCGGCGCAGGTGCTCGTGCGCGCGCTCGGGCCGACGCTCTCGTACTTTGGCGTGGCGGGTGCCTTGTCGGCGACGACGCTCCAGGTCTATTCGAGCACCGGGCTGGTGGCTTCCAATAGCGGCTGGCAGGCCACCCAAATGGCCGCGATCCAGGCGACGGGCTTCGCTCCGCCCAGCGCGAGCGAGGCGGCGGTGATCGTCACGGTTCCGCCCGGCGCGTACACGGTCTTGGTGAGCGGCCCGAACGGCGCGACCGGCGTCGCGCTGATCGACGCTTTCGTGATGAACTCGATGTAGTTCGTTCACGGTCCCGCAGTGGCGAACGGGGGTGGCGGCGCGTTCGGACGACGCGTGCGCCGCCCCCGTTTTCCGTTGGGCGCCGGCTATGGGCCTGCCTCCTTCGTCGGACTGGCGACGCGGGCGCCGGCCCGCCCAGGCCGGATGGGCCGGAATTGGCGATGGCTACGGGTCGTGCCGAGGGCGGCGCGGGGAGGACCAATCTCGGCCGCTCCCGGCGCAAAACTCGCGATCGATCGACGGAAAAGACAGCGGCCTGGGGACCACGCGAGGATTGCCCCTGGGACGTCCTGGAACCTCCCCGCGCCGGGCGGGCCGCGGGATCTCGGTCACTCGCTCAACAACACGATCGGTCCATTGGGCGAGGGGGCCCCGCCCGCGCGCTCCAGGCTCACCGCAAACTTGGCCACCGAGGAAACCGGCGTGACTCCGGCAAAGAGCACGCGGCCGGTGGCTTCGCCCGAAGCGAAACGGACGAGTCCGGCGCTCACGGGCACGGCGTGCGGAGCATTGGGGATGATCCAAAGCTGGAAATCGTGTCCCGGCGGTTTCGCGGGTAACTTCGATACCAGGAGAACCCCCTTTTGCGTCTCGGAATTCCACACGGCGACCGCCAGCCCGGCGGTGAGGTCGCCGGATGGCGGCGGCAACAGGTCGACCCGAATGTGGGTCGGATCGTTCGCCGCCTTCAGTTCGTGGGCCAGGATTGCCCGGGCGCGCGCCGCCTCCTGTTTTTCTTGGCCCAACTGGCCTTCCAAATCGCGGACTTGCCCGGCGATTGACTGGGCCCGGTCGGCCAGGGCGGAGTTTTCTGCGCGAATCGCCCCGTAGCGGTGGCCGCTCCAGATCGCCGCCAGGGCGAAGCCGGCGGCGATGGCCCACGGCAGGAGGGTGGGAAAATGCGCGACCTTGGCCGGCGCGGTGGCGGACGGGGGCCGGGCGGCAGCGGAGGCGAGAATCCGATCCTTCAGGCCGGCCGGCGGCTCCGCCGGATTCGCCGCGTAGGCGAGTTCGGCGGCGACCGCGCGCAGTTCGGCGACGCGTCGGGCCAATTCCGGGTTGGCCGCCGTTTCGCGGTCAAACGCGGCCCGTTCGGCCCCTTCCAGGAGGTCGAGCGCGGCGAGCGCCGCCAATTCTTCCTGTCGTTCGTCGATCATGCGGTGGATTCGAGCCGGTCGCGCAGCTTCAATAGGCCGCGGCGGATCCGGGCCTTGACCGTGCCGAGCGGAGCTTGGATGCGCGCGGCAATCTGGTCTTGGGTCAGTCCGCCGAAGAAGGCAAGTTCGACGGCCTGCTTTTGGTCGGAGGGCAGTCGGGCGAGGGCGGCCCGCACCATCTGGGCGTCATCGTTGGCGTCCGCCTGCTCGCGGGCCGCGGTCGGCGCCGCATCCTCGGCGAACGCCAGGTCGGACGGGGGCTGGCCTTCGAGCAACTCCGCCCGCCGCCGGCGGGAGCGCACCAGATCGATCGCCCGATTGCGGGTCAGCGTGACCGCCCAGGAAAATGCGCTGCCGCGATCGCTGTCGAAGGCCGCCGCCTTCTCCCAAAGCACGAGAAAGACATCGTGAACGATGTCCTCGGCATCGCTGGGCACGCCGACAATGTGCAGGGCGGTGGAATAGAGCGGGCGGGAGAGCCGGTCGTATAATTCCGACAGGGCCGCGCGATCTCCGTCCGCCATCCGGCGGACGAGTTGTCCGTCGTGCGCGGCGCGCTCCTGTCGATCGGCGTCGGAGCCCGGGAGCGTCATGGCGAAACGGCGGGAGGGAACGGGACTGGCGGCGTCCCCCGGGCTGGACGCCAAGGGAAAGCACCACGCAACGGTGATGGCCATATATCCATCATACGTGTGAGCGGGATCGGACGGGTCGGCGCCATCCCGACGGGTTTCCTATCACATTCACTTTAAGTATGATAGCATGCGTAAGAAATCTCGGAAATCGAGTATGGTTTTCGGTCCGGACCGCGCGAGCGATTGCGCTTTGCGAACCGCGGGCCGCCGCCGCAACCCTGGGGGCGGGCGCGGCCCACTCGGTCCTCACGCCCTCGCCCGCTCCCCCGGCGCGGCGGAATGCCGGACGGCCGCGGAGCCTCTCGGATGGGTTCAACCGAGCGGGAGGCGATAACCGGAACCGAACCGACCGGCGCAAAACGAAATGCATGGGAAGCGGCGAGCCTTCACTGTCATCAGCTTCGGCTTTTTCACAAGTCCGCCGGCTGGATTGGGGAATGTTTGCAAACCTGGTTCGGCCGCCGCCGAGCCGAGAGCCGTCCGATCGCTGCGTTGACCGGTCGGGGCAGGGTTTCTAGCCCAGCACCTGCCCGGCCGCCTTGCGCTCGGTCGGCTGCGGCTCGGACATCGGCCAAACCCGGTTTGCAAGAATTGCCTAGAGCGCCACGCGGCGCAGGCGAAGGGCGTTCAGGACGACCGTGACGGAACTCAGGCTCATCGCGGCGCCGGCGTACATCGGGTGCAGGTGCCAACCGAACGCCGGGTAAAATGCGCCGGCCGCGAGGGGCAGTCCGGCCATATTGTAGGCAAAGGCCCAAAAGAGGTTTTCCTTGATATTGCGCAGGACAGCGCGGCTCAGATGGACCGCGCGCACGAGGCCGATCAGGTCGCCCTTGACGAGCACCAGGCCGGCGCTGTGCATGGCCACATCAGTGCCGGTGCCCATGGCGATGCCGACATCGGCGGCGGCGAGGGCGGGGGCGTCGTTGAGGCCGTCGCCGGCGAAGATCACGCGCTCGCCGCGGGCCTGATGTTCGCGGACGAGGTCCTGCTTCCGCGCCGGCGCAACCTCCGCCTGGAAGCCGTCGAGGTGGAGCGCGTCGGCGAGCGCGCGCGCGGTCGCTTCGCGGTCGCCGGTCACCATCACCACGCGCAGGCCGAGGCGCTGCAGTTCGGCGACGGCGGCGGGAGTGGTCGACTTGAGGGTGTCCTCGCAGGCGAGCGTGCCCGCGGCCCGGCCGTCCACCGTGACGGCGACCAGCGTGGCGGCGGCCGGGGCCGTTCCGTGGGCGGTGGGCGCCCGGGCGACGGCGACCGCGCGGCCGTCGACCGTGGCGCGAACGCCCGTGCCGGGTTCGGCCAAAAATTCGGTGGCCGCCGGCACGGCGATCCCGCGGGCCCGCGCGGCGGCGACAATCGATCGGGCGAGCGGATGTTCGCTCGCATTTTCCGCGGCGGCCGCAAGTCGGAGCAGGGCGGCCTCGCTGAAACCAGCGGCGGGCTGGACGGCGACGACGTTCGGCCGGCCTTCGGTCAGGGTGCCCGTCTTGTCGATCAGCAGGGTGGTCGCCCCGGCGAGGCGTTCCAGGGCCGCGGCATCCTTGACCAGGACGCCGGCTTGCGCGCCACGGCCGATCCCGGTGACCAGCGAAACCGGCGTGGCCAGGCCGAGCGCGCACGGGCAGGCGATGATCAGGACGGCGACGGCGTTGAACAGGCCGCGCAGCCAGCCGTGATCCGGCTCGGCCAGTCCCCAGCTGAGCAGCGTGGCCGCGGCGATCAGAAACACCCCGGGGGCAAACCACGCCGAGACCCGATCGGCGATCCGTTGGATGGGCGCTTCGGTCGCGATCGCCTGTTCAACCAGGCGGACGATCTGGGCCAGGAGAGTATCCGCGCCGACCCGATCGGCGCGAAACACAAACGTGCCGGTCGTGTTGAGGGTGCCGGCGTTCAGGAGATCGCCCGCGGTCTTGGCGACCGGCAGCGGTTCGCCGGTCAGCATGGATTCGTCGACTTCCGCCCGGCCTTCGGTGAGGACCCCGTCGACCGGCAGGTGCTCGCCGGGGCGAACCCGCAGGCGGTCGCCCGGTTGCACGGACCCGATCGGCACGTCCACGTCGGTGCCGTCCGGATTCAGGCGATGGGCCGCCTTGGGCGCGAGGCCCATGAGGGCTCGGATGGCGGCATCGGTGTGCGCGTGGGCGCGCTGCTCGATGATCTGACCCAGCAGCACGATCGTGGTGACGAAGGCGGTGGCTTCGAAATACAGCGGCATACCGTGTTCGCCGCGCAGGGCGGCGGGGAAGCGGTCGGCGAACGCAACGGCGGTCGCACTGTAGGCGTACGCTGCGCCGGTGCCGGTCACCGTCAGGGTGAACATGTTGGGATCGCGCGTGACGATCGACTTCCACCAGCGGCGAAGGAACGGGGCGCCGCACCAGAAGAACACCGGGGTGGTCAGCGCCAGTTGCAGCCAGCCATTGAGCGCGGACGGCCCGGTCGGACGCAGATGCGGCTGGAGCATGTCGCCCATCGCAAGCCCGAGGACGGGCAAGGTCAGGGCCAGGGCGACGTAGAATTTGGGCCGCAGGTAGTGCTCGTGGGGCAACCCCATGTGGACGATCTCGTCCGCGGTCGGCACGTCGTCCGCAGCGGCGGATTCGCGCTGGGCGGTTTCGTGATTGGGTCGAGAGGGGACGGGCGTCATGCGAACGGCGATTGGGCCCGGAGGAAAACGCCGCGAGAGGGGATTCCTCCCGAAGCTGGATTCCGCGCCGGCCGGTCCCCAGACAGCCGGGACCCGGATACAACGTCTACGCAAAAGGCGGGGAATTCACTCGCCCTGATTTTCGGGATGATGACAACCCCTCCAAATTCTCCCGGGGAATCCGCCGAAGAATTGGGTTCATCTTTCTCCGGTTTTGCCTATTGTCAGCCGCATGATCGCCTTCCCCCGTCGATTCGCGTTGGCCGCTCTGGTCCTGGGCGCCGCTTTGGGCCCTCTGGGGGCTCAAACGCCGACCGTGCCGGACTGGGCGCAGCCGGGTTCGGCCACCCACGTGCAAGTACCGCCTCCGGCGGATTTTCACCGGCCGACGCGCACGGCGGAAATTCCGATCGGCCTGTTTGCGGGCCAGTCGGACATCGGCGGTGCGGTCGTGGACGGCAGCAGCAGTTACGATGCCGGCACCGGCCGGTATACGATCAATTCCGCGGGCTATAACATTTGGTACACGCGCGACGAGTTCCGTTACCTCTGGAAGAAAGTCTCGGGGGATGTGTCGCTCGCCGCCGACATCACATTTCCGGATGCCCACGGCTACGGCGATCGCAAGGCCGTCCTGGTGATTCGCCAGACCTTGGACGATGATTCCAAGGAAATCATGACGGCGCTGCATGGAGCCGGATTGATCCACCTGGCCCAGCGGCCGGAAAAGGGCGCCAATATCAAGGAAGACTATCGCATCGAGGCTCATGGCGCGGGCGGCGGCGCGGACGTTCCTGCGGACCCCGTACCCACGCGCCTGGGCATCCAGAAGCAGGGCGACTCGTTCACGCTATTCGTGAGTCTGAAGGGCGAGCCGATGCACGCGGTCGGCTCCGCCGTCACCCTGCATTTGGACGGGCCCTTTTATGTCGGCATCGGCTTCTGCTCGCATTTGCCCGCCACGCCGGGGACGGCGGTCCTCTCGAACGTCGTGCTCGAGGATGCGGCCGGCAAAGTTCGCTAGCCCGCGTTGCGCGTTTGGATTGCGGGACGGGCTCGGATAGGGAGCGTCCGGCGCAGGAAGCGTGCAGATATTGTCTAACCCGTGCGTTTGTACCGAAACGCTGCGGACCCGAATGGCCGGGACGCCGGGCCTAGTCGGCATTTTTCCATATGCGGTGTTCGATCGGATCACCGGCGAATTGCGGCCCGGCGATCTGTTTGGGAGAGGCGTATCCCCATAATTCATCTTAGGATTCAATCTCAATAGCTAGTTTCTTGGGTTTATTCCCTTTTTGGAATCAAGGGCGGCAATCCCGTGACGATGGAACTCTTTGCTTCGCCGATTCCCCCCTGCAGAGCACGTTCATTTCTATCATTCCGCTCTGATGAAACTCGGGACCAAGATCATTTTGGCCGCCTCGGCGGCTGTCATTGCCACGGCGATCGGGTCGACAATCACAGTATATGTGTTGTCGGCACGCAACCGCGTGAACGCGCTGCATCAACAGATGGCGGTCGTGCTGCGCCAAGCCGAGATCGTCGCCGACGAAATGGACGGCATGCAACGGGCCAATTCATTCGATTACAAGAACCTGCTGGCGGAGGCGGTGCGCAACAGCGGCGGCCGGCCCCTGAAGGATATCTACCGCTCGACCGCCCTCTACAATACGATCCCGATCGTGGCCTCCTGGCAGGCGGCGGAACGTTCGGCCAAGCATGAAGGGTACGAATTCTTTACGCCGTCCCGGCCGGACATTCCGGCCCGCAATCCGAAGAACGACGACGGCGCCAAGTATGCCGCCGCCTTCCAGGCGTTCGCCGCCGGTAAGGACGAGTATTTTTACCGCGATGAGGCCACCAATCAACTCGTGCTCGCGCGGCCGGTGAAAGTGGCCGAGAGCTGTCTAAACTGCCATGGCGATCCGTCGCTGAGCCCGAACCACGACGGACGCGATCAATTCGGCTTCCCGATGGAAGGCATGAAATTAGGCGACATCAAAGGCGCCTTTGTGCTCAAGGCGCCGATGTCCAACGACGCCGTCGTCGGAGCAACGATGCAGTCCATGCTGCTCGTCAGCGCCGTTCTGTTGGTCGCCGTGGTCGCCGGCGTGTATTGGTTCAATCGGTTATACGTCGACCGCCCGCTCAGCGTCGCGATCGAGCACATCGACGCATCCAGCAACCAGACCGCGTCGGCCTCGCGGGAAATTTCCTCCTCCAGCCTCGCGTTGGCCGAGGGATCCACCGAACAGGCGGCCTCGCTCGAAGAGACCAGTGCCTCGCTGGAGGAAATGGCCGGCATGACCAAGCACAATGCGGAGAACGCGCGGCTGGCCAAGGACGAGGCCGGCCAGGCGCGGGCATCGGCCGACGCCGGATCGGATCAGATGCGGGCCATGCACTCGGCCATGCAGGCCATCCAGACCGCCAGCGGCGACATCACCAAGATTCTCAAAGTCATCGACGAAATCGCCTTTCAAACCAACATCCTGGCGCTCAACGCCGCGGTCGAGGCCGCCCGGGCGGGAGACGCCGGCATGGGCTTTGCGGTGGTGGCGGGCGAAGTGCGCGCGTTGGCCCAGCGGTCGGCCCAGGCCGCCCGGGAAACATCGGCCAAGATCGAGGATGCGGTCACCAAGAGCCAGCAGGGCGTGCAGATCACCGGCGAGGTCGCCAAGAGCTTCGAGGTCATTCAGCAGCGGATACGCAAACTCGACGAACTGGTCGCCCAGATCGCCAACGCCTCGGCGGAGCAGAGCACCGGAATTCAGCAGGTGACGGTTGCGGTGAGCGAGATGGACCGGGTCACCCAATCGAACGCCGCCGCCGCCGAAGAGGGTGCCAGCGCGTCCGAAGAGCTCAATTCGCAGGCGCAGGGCCTCAACACGGCGGTCGGCGAACTCCGAAAGCTCGTGGATGGCGTGGCCAGTCTGCCCATCGAGAATGAGCCTCGGGCGACCGCCCGTCCGCGGATCGCGAGCCGCCAGCGCAACTCCGTCAATGCCGAACGGCCGGTCAAATTGGGGCCGCTGTCCGGGAATCTCCCGGCGGCCGGCTCGTCCCGGTTGATGGCGCCGAAGCTCGAATCGAATGGGCACGTCGCCGAAGCCAACGGCAACGGGGCCGATTCGAACGACCAATTTTTCCAGGATAGTTAGTCTTGATCACGAATTGCGGCCGCAAATGGGCCCATCTCTCCGGGACTCGGCCTTCGGCCTCGCCATCTTCGCGCTAGCGCGCTCCGTCCGGCGGATCGGCCGCCGTCGCCCCAAACCTCTCGCGCCGGGCGCCCTGAACAGTGGTTGCCTTCGGCCGTTCTCGAGGAAGCCTATCAGGTAAAGCATTTGAATTAAAAATGTTATGCCAGATCTTCGGCAATGCCGTCCGGGATACGGCTAAAGGCCCGCCGCAGTGAGCCGATACGTGGGATAGGCCTCGTCAACCCAAAGCCACTGGCGTAGCCTTCACGGGGCCCCACTCGATGAAATTTTTTACGATCTTTCGCCTCCTGAGCCGCGGGTTCCACGACGCGGATCCGAAGTTCGAGGACGAAGCGAAACGCCTCGAAGACGAAGAGTACAAGAGGAACCAGAACAAGGAAAACGCCTGCCGAGAATTCAAGCGGGTGATGCATCTGTCCGACGACTACGCCATCTCGCGTTGGCGACGCGAGGAAGGGCGGGCCATCGATCTGGGAAGTTTTTCCGAGTTGGAGATCTGGCAGCGCGGCGACCACTTCCGGCTCGCGGTCAAGAAGGAGAATTGGGAAGTCTACATC
>CAZWMF010000038.1:0-13130 GCA_964634535.1 uncultured Opitutaceae bacterium
TGAACACCGTCGCCGGCGCGGCCAATTTTGAGAAATCGACCCTGACCGCCGTCACTGAGGCGCGGGCATCGGTCGGTCGGGTGCAGATTGCGCCCGGGGCCGCCCCGACCGACGCGCAACAGCTGGCCGACTTTGACAAAGCCCAGGGCCAACTCGGCACCGCCCTGTCACGCCTTCTGGTCGTCTCCGAGCAATACCCGCAACTCACGGCCACGACGAATTTCCGCGATCTGCAGGCCCAATTGGAAGGCACCGAGAACCGGATCTCGATCGAACGCGAACGCTTCAATGCCGCGGTTCAAGGCTACGACACGGCCGTCGCCCGGTTCCCCGCCATGATCATCGCGCGGCTCTTCGCCTTTACGCCGCGTCCCTATTTTACGGCGCAGCCGGCCGCCGAAACCGCGCCCAAGGTGGATTTTAGCGGCAAGTTTTGAATATCCCGGCGCGAGCGATCCTGATCGGCACCCTGGTCCTGGCTTTCGTGGCCAGGGCGCGGCCGGCCGAGGTCATGCCGCCGGCGCCGAGCCACCATTTTAACGACTATGCCGGAGTGGTCAGCGATTCGACGGCGCAGGCGCTCGACGTTCAGCTGACCCAATTCGAGCGGACCACCTCGGACCAAATCCTGGTCGCGATATTTCCGAAGCTGGAGACGGACTCCTCGATCGAAGATTATACTCATCGGGTCACCGAAAGCTGGAAAGTCGGTCTGAAGGGCGTCGACAATGGCGCCGTACTCTTTGTCTTCGTCCAGGACCACAAGATGTGGATCGCGGTCAACTACGGCCTTGAGCCGAAATTGACCGACGCCACGTGCAAGCGGATCATCGAGGACGAAATCGCTCCGCATCTGCGCGCGGGCGACTATGACGCCGGACTGCAGGCCGGCGTCACCGCGATGCTCGCCGCGGCTCAGGGCGAGTATCAGGGCACGGGCCGGACCGTGGACGAATCCCGCCATGGAAACAGCGGCGGCATTCCGTGGTTCCCGCTGGTTTGGGTTGGGGTGATCATCATTCTTTCTTTCCTGCGGAGCCGCCGGCACGTCACCTACACGGGCGTCGGTCGGCGCGGCTATTGGGGCGGCGGTGGACCGTGGATTTTCCCGGGGGGATTTGGCGGCGGCGGCGGCGGTGGCGGCTCGGGCGGCGGCGGGAGTTGGGGCGGCGGCGGCTTCACGGGCGGCGGCGGTTCGGGAGGTGGCGGCGGCGCGGGAGGCAGCTGGTAGCGACGCCATGCGTTGGCTTTTTTCCAGTCCGGCCCCCATCGACCACGACCGCGTGGTGGCGGCCATTCGCGCCGCCCAGGCGCGCACGGCCGGTGAGATCCGCGTGGCCGTCGCCCGGCATCGGGCGCGCCAGCCGATGGCGGCGGCCCAGCGGCATTTTGCCCGCCTGGGCATGGACCACACGCCGGACCGGAACGCGGTGCTGATCTTCCTGGCCCCGCGTTCCAAAAATTTTGCGATCATCGGCGACCGCGGCGTCCACGAAAAATGCGGGGACGCGTTCTGGACGGAGGTCGCGGCGGCGATGTCGGTCCACTTCAAGACCGGCGACTTCACGGCCGGCGTCGTCCACGGCATCGAGCGGGCCGGCGCGCTGCTGGCCGAACACTTTCCGCGCTCGGCCGGCGGACCAGGTTCGGCTCCGGACGCGGTCGAGGATGTGGACTAGCCTGCATTCATCACAATGCCGGTAAATCTGGCATCTTCTCCCCGGCGCAAACGCCCTCATCCTCCCTACGCTGTGCTAAAAGCACAGCTTGGTCGGCTTCGGCCGTTTTCGCTCGGCGATAAGGCGCCATCTTCACCGGCTTTGTGATGAATGCAGGCTAGCGCGGAAATAGTTTGTCCAGGCCACCCAGGCTTTTGAGCGGGGCGGAACGCTTTTCGCCGGTCAGACGCGCAACCGCCGGGGTCGAACTCGGCGCCGCCGCCTCCGGCCCCGGTTGCTCCCCGCGGGTGCCGGTTGCGGTGGCGCCGGCGAGAACTTGGTCCAATTTGACGGCCGAAACCGGTTCGGCGGTACCCAGTTCCTGGGCGAAGACGCTGACCCGCAGCTCCTCGACCAGCCAGCGGAAGGCCGGGCCGCCGCGGCCGGCCGCGGCGGCGGCCTGGTAAGGGGCGAGCAGCCGGGCCCGCTCGGCGTCCTTGGGGGGATTCTTTCGCCACCGATCAGCCCGCACCCGCATCGCCTTCAGGTAGCGGGGAAACTCGCGCAGCCGCTCATACGGGGCCGTACGCAGAAAATCCGGACCGGTCAGGCGCAGCACATCCTCGTCCCGACCGGCGTACGGCTGCGGATGCATGAGCAAATCCTGGCGCAAGCCGAGGATTTCACGCAGGAGTTCCGCAAAGCGCGGGGCCAACCCCCGCGCCTCGGCCTTGGCCTGGGCCAGGGCGCGGGCAAATTCGGTCTCGGTGCGCGCGGCACAGCGGTCCGGATCGCACAGCCAGCGTTCCAGGCAGACGAGCGCGTCGGCGCGCAGCGTTTCGATCGATGCAACCGGCGCGGCCAAAGCTCCCAGGTCGCGCAGAGCGCGCAGATCCCGGTCGAGCCAGCCCAGGTCGTAGCGCAGCCCGATGCGCAGCAAATCGGCCACGCCGGAACGCGTGGCCGCCGCCGCCTCGGCTTCCGTGGCGAACAAGCGCAGCGCCACCCCGCCGCCCTCGGATCGCAGTCCCGGAAAAGCGAACAGCGCCAATCCGGCCTGGTCGGCCACGGCCACCCGCGGAGGAATATCCCCGAACCCCCACGCGATTTGGGCCGCCCGTTCCCAGCGCGCGCGCGCGGCGGTCCAGAGGCGCGGATCCTCCGCGGCCGAACGCGCGCTCGCCTCGGCCCGCCGCGCGGCGATCGCCTGCTCGATGTCGAGCAATTCACGGCTGGCGGCCAATTCCCGGCCGCGTTCGTCGCGAACCCGTATGCGCACCCGGAGGTGCGGCGGCAGGGGCTTGCCCGCCCAGATCTCGGCGGTGACCCCCAGGCCAAACCTCTTCCGCATTTCTGCGGCCAAGGCTTCGGCCACCGTCCCGGCTCCGCCGGCCCGCCGGCGCACCGCGATGGCCTCCGCCAGCTGCCGGGCGTGGTCCGCCATCGGGACGAAGGCGCGGCGCAAGTCCTTCGGCAATGCCCGCAGATAATGCTCCACCTTTTCCGCCAGGTGTCCCGGCACGGCCCAGTCCAGCACGGCGGCGTTCAAACCTTGGGCTTCCGGCAGGCTCACGTCCAGGGTGACGCCATCGTCATCCTGGCCCGGACGGTAATGGTATTGAAGCGGCAATACGCGGTTCTCCATCGGCAGCTCGGCCGGAAAGGCGGCTGGATCGACGGCGACGGCCTCGGGATCGTGCAAATCGGCCTCCTCCATGAAGAGAAATCGGGGCTCGGCCGTCCGCCGCGCCCGCACGAGCTCCGCCAGCTCGGCCACGGAAGACAGCCCGTCGGGCCCGGTCACCTCGGTTCCCAGGCGAGCCCGGTAAAACCGCACCATCGCCTCGTCGAGGTTCAGGTAGCCCGAATGGCGGGCCCGGGTGAGCGTCGTCGTGATCCGCTCGCGCAGCGCCCGGTTGTGCGCAAGGAATTCCAGGGGGGCCTCGACCGTGTCGTTGACCAGCCCCTCGCGCACAAAGATGTCGGTTGCCTCGTCCGGTCTGATTTTTCCGTAGCCGACCGACCGCGCGTCGATTTCCAAGCCGTACAGCCGCGTCCGCTGTTTGACGCGCACCCGTCCGGCCGCCGCGTCCCAAAAGGGCTCGCTATGCGTCACCTTGACCAGGTGCCCGCCCAGATCGAGCGCCCAAGCCGGGTCGAGGCGCGCGCAGGTGCGGGCGTAGACCCGCGTGGTCTCGACGATTTCGGCCGCCATGATCCAGCCGGGCGGCTTGCGCGCCGGCGCGGCCCGGTCGGCCGACTTCGGTCGGCGCGCTTCCGGGCGCCGGAACAGCGTCGAACCCGGAAAGAGCGCAACCCGGCGATCGAGGGTCGCCTTGTATCCCCCGTTGGCCTCATCCCACATCGCGATGTTGCCGAGCAAGCCGGCCAGGATGCTGCGGTGGATCGAACGGTAGGCCGGCGAGCCATACGCGAGCCGCCGGGGATCGGAGCCGGCCTGGCCGTCGAAAACCGACGTCATCCGAAAATCGCGGCGCTCCTCCAGCACCTCGACCAATTGGCCGTGGATATCCCGCCATTCGCGCATGCGCGCGTAGCTGAGAAAATGCTCGCGGCAGAATCGGCGCAGCCGGGCTTGGCTCATGGTCTCGAATTCGCCGTGATAGGCCTCCCAAATATTGAGCAGGCTCAGGAAATCCGAGTCGGCATGGGCGAAGCGCCGGTGGGCGGCGTCGGCCTCGGCCTGGCGATCCATCGGCCGTTCGCGCGGATCCTGGATGCTCAGCGCGGCGGCGATCGCCAACACCTCGCGCACCGCCTTTTCCTGGCGCGCCTGCAGGATCATGCGCCCCACCGTGGGATCGACCGGCAACCGGGCCAGTTCCCGGCCGATCGCGGTGAGCGGCCGGCCCGGGGCCTCGAGCGCCCCCAATTCCTCCAGCAGGCCGTAGCCGGCCCGGATCGCCTTGGGCGCCGGCGGACTCAGGAACGGAAAATCCTCGACCTCGCCGAACGCGAACGACTTCAGGCGGAGGATGACTTCGGCCAGGTTCGCCCGCTGGATCTCGGGCTGGGAGTAACGCGGGCGCGCGCCGTAATCGGCTTCCGCATAGAGCCGGATGCAGACTCCCGCGGCCACGCGGCCGCACCGGCCCTTGCGCTGGTCCGCGCTCGACTGGGAGATCGGCTCGATCGGCAATCGGCGCGTGCGCGATTGGGGAGCGTAGCGGCTGACGCGGGCCAGGCCGCTGTCGACCACGAACCGGATCCCGGGAATCGTGAGCGACGTTTCGGCGATATTGGTCGAAATCACGATCTTGCGCCGCTGCGTCGGGGCGAACACCCGCTGCTGCTCGGCGTTGCTCAACCGACCGAAGAGCGGCACCAGTTCGCAGCCGCGGCCGACCGACTCCAGGAGTTCGCGCACCTCGCGCACGTCCCGTTCGCTCGGCAGGAAGACCAGGATATCGCCCGTCGCGCTTTCGGCCAGGATGCGTCCCACGGCCTCGACCGCGCCGTCGATATAGTGGACCGCCTCGGCCTTCTCCGCCGGATCCGTGCTCGCCGGGTCGGCGTCCGAACCGCCGGCGTCCAACGGCTGGTAAATGACCTCGACGGGATAGGCCCGTCCCTCGACCGTCAAGACGGGGGCCCCGCCAAAGGCGGCGCTGAAGGCGGCGGTGTCGATCGTGGCCGACGTCACGATGACCTTGAGATCGGGGCGCCGGGGCAGGATCTGCCGCAGATGCCCCAAAAGAAAATCGATATTGAGCGAGCGCTCGTGGGCCTCGTCCACGATGATCGTGTCGTAGTCGCGCAGGAGCGGGTCGCCCTGGGCTTCCGCCAGCAACATGCCGTCGGTCAAAAACTTTATCCGGGTGGCGGGGGTCGTACGATCGCTGAAGCGCACCTTGCAGCCGACCTCCCGACCCCAGGTCGCCCCCATTTCCTCGGCCACCCGGCGGGACACCGACAGCGCCGCCACGCGGCGCGGTTGCGTGCAGGCGATTCGGCCGGCCGCGCCCCGGCCCGCCGCCAGGCACATCTTGGGGATCTGGGTCGTCTTGCCCGAGCCGGTCTCGCCGGCCAGGATCAGAACCGGGTTTTCCTGAATGGCCGCCGTAATCGCCTCGGCCCGCGCGCTGATCGGCAGATCGGGCGCGAACTCAATTCTGAACGGAAACTCTTGGCGGGCAGACATTCGGCGATCAAAGGAGAATGGCCCGTGCGCGGGAACCCCGCCGGGCAAAAGTGCGTTCCAGGTCAAGAATCCGGTTGGATTTCATTCCGCGAGCGGTTCTGGTGTTATAGATATTCATCGCGTGAGCAAAGTACCACCTCTTCTTCCCGCCGAAGCGCTGAAGCGCGTCCTTCGCGTGGCGCGCATGGACGGCACCGGAGTTATGGCCGTCGCCGGCATTTCCGCGGTCTACGCAGCCGCCGATCACGACCAGATGAGCACGCTGGTCGGACTCCTGGTGGCCGCCGCCGGCGCCATCGAGTTGCACGGAGCCGGCCTGGTCGACCACGCGCAGACGCGCGGTATGCGCTGGCTGGTCCTGAGCCAACTCTACCTGATGGCCGTAATCTTTGGATTCGTCGCCCTCCAAATGCGCACCGGCGACGGGTTTGCTTCGCTCGTGCCCGATGATTTGGTCCACCAGGCTGGATCGTTATACGGAATTTCCGCCGATGTGTTGCGCCGATCGCTGTCGGTGGACATCGCGGCAATCCTCGCGGTGGCGACGCTCATCTACCAGGGCGGCATGGCGATATATTATTTTCGCCGCCGGTCTGCCGTGAACGCGGCGTTGCGCGAAGACTGACCGCCCGCCCGATCCGATGCTGACCCCCCGGCGCATCGAAGCCCCGCCGACCCGGACCGAGGCCCCGGAGACATCCGCATAGCGTGCGCCGGATCGATCAACTGCTGTCCAACCTGGGATACTGCTCCCGCCGCGAAGCCAAGCCGTGGCTCGAGGCCGGCCGGGTCACCCGCGCGGGAAAACCGGTTAGGGATCCGGCCCTGCGCAGCGACGAAAGTGAACTGCGGGTCGACGGTGAACCACTCGACCATCCGACGGGTCTTCTCATCATGATGAATAAGCCGGCCGGCCTGGTCTGCTCACACGATCCAGCGGAGGGCCGCCGGGTGTACGATCTATTGCCCGCGCGCTGGCTGCGCCGAAACCCGCCGGTCGCGAGCATAGGCCGGCTCGATCGGGAGACCACCGGTTTGCTCCTGATCACCGATCGATCGGAGCTCATCCACCGATTCACCTCGCCCAAGGCCAAGCTCCCCAAGGTTTATCGCGTTCGTCTGGAGGCCGCCGTCGCAGCGGCCAGCCAACGCTCGATGATCGAACGCTTCGCGGCCGGGACCATGGTTCTGGATGGAGAATCCGAACCCTGCCTGCCAGCCGATCTGATTTGGACGAGTCCGACCGAGGCCGTCGCGACCGTCTCCGAAGGGAAATATCATCAAGTGCGTCGGATGTTCGGAACGCTCGGGACGTCGGTTGCGGATCTCCACCGCGAACGATTCGGGGCCCTTTGCATTGGGGATATTCCTTTGGGACAATGGGTTGAGATTCAGGAAGAGGCTGTGACTGGTTAGCGGCCAACCGAGGGCTTGCGTTTCTGGTGTAATTAGGTACCTAATTATAACCCTCCTAACTAAGTCGCCTATGAGTCAGTCCGAACCCACTCCAGTCGCTTCGTCGCCGGCGAGTCCGGAACCGGCCGCCGCGAACCGGCCGGCCAAGCGAAGCAAGTTAATCTGGGGAATTCTCGCCGCCCTCGCACTGGTCGCCGCCGCAATATTGGGGGCGCATCGCCTCAGTTTCGCCCTGAGCCATGAGGAAACCGACGACGCCCAGGTCGATGGGGACACGAGCCCGGTGCTGCCCCGCGTTTCCGGCTATGTGAACCGCGTCCTCGTCCGGGATAACGAAGTGGTCGCATTGAATCAGCCCCTGGTCGAAATCGACGCGCACGAACTCGATCTCAAGGTGGCCGACTCGCGGGCCGCGCGGGACGGGGCGAACGCCGCCTTGGCGACCGCCCAGGCCAATTGCGCCAATGCGCGGGCCGCCCTGGCCGTCGCCCGGGCCAACGCGGCGGTGGCCGCCGTGCGGACCGCCAAGGCCGAAACCGACCTGCGACGCGACACGGCGCTTTTTCACAGCAACGCCATCACCGACCGCGAGTCGACCGACAGCCAGGCGGCCGCCGACATCGCCCGGACCGAACTCGTGGCCGCCCAGCGCGCGGTGGACGCCACCCACACCCAAGTCGGCATCGCCGAAGCCCAAATCGCCACCGCCCATACCCTGGTCGCAACCCGCCAGGCGGAGCTCAGCTACGCCGAATTGCAGCGGTCCTACGCGACCGTGGTCGCGCCCATCGCCGGCGTCGTCTCGCGCAAGAGCGTCGAGCCCGGAGAGTTTGTGCAGGCGGGCCAGACCTTGCTTTCCATCGTCTCCAACCAGGGCGCCTGGGTGGTCGCCAACTTCAAGGAGACCCAACTGTCCCGCATGCACCCGGGCCAGTCGGTGGAATTCACCGTCGACAGCTATCCGGGCCTGGTCTTCCACGGCCGGGTCGATTCGCTGGCGGAGGCGACCGGCGCCCGCTTCGCCCTGCTGCCGCCGGACAATGCCTCGGGCAATTTTGTCAAAGTCACCCAGCGCGTGCCGGTCAAGATCGTCCTCAGCGAGAATCCGCCCGACGGGCGCGTGCTGCGCCAGGGCATGAGCGTCGACGCCGCCGTGCTCGTGCGGGAATAACCGGAAGCCGCCGCCGTGGCCGAATTCGGCTTTCGCAAGCTGGTCATCACCTTCACGGTGATCGTCGCGGCGGTGATCGAACTGATCGACACCTCGATCGTGAATGTCGCGCTATCCGACATGAGCGGCAACCTGGGCGCGACCCTCGAGGACGTGGCCTGGGTGGTGACGGCGTATGCGATCGCCAACGTCATCATCATCCCGATGACCAGCTTCCTTGCGGCGCGCTTCGGGCGGCGCAACTACTATATCGGTTCGATCCTCCTGTTCACGGCCGCGTCGTTTGCCTGCGGCAATGCGCACAACATCTGGGAACTCGTCGCCTTCCGCTTCGTGCAGGGCATCGGCGGCGGCGCGCTCCTGTCGACTTCCCAGGCGATCCTCTTCGAAACCTTCTCGGTGGCGCAGCGCGGGCTGGCGGCGGCCATGTTCGGCATCGGCGTCTTCATCGGCCCGACCATCGGCCCGACGCTGGGCGGCTGGATCATCGACAACTACTCCTGGCCCTGGATTTTCTACATCAATCTGCCGATCGGGCTGCTGGCCGCGACGCTGTCCTATGTGTACGTCCGGGAGCCGGCCCACAGCCGGTCGGCCGAGCACATCGACTGGCCGGGCATCGGCCTGCTGGTCGTCGGGCTCGGCTCGCTCCAAACCGTCCTGGAACGGGGCGAACGGGAGGACTGGTTCGCCACCCGTTACATTGTGGTCCTGGCGGTGACGGCCGCGATCAGCCTGATCGGCTTCATCGTCTGGGAATTGACCACCGAGCATCCGGTCGTCGACCTGCGCGTCCTGCGCAGCCGAACCCTGGCGACCGCGGCCAGCCTCACGTTCGTCCTGGGCTTCGCCCTATTCTCCACCGTGTACGTCGTGCCGCTGTTCGTCCAGCGACTGCTGGGCTTCAGCGCCCTGGAGACCGGCATGCTCTTCCTGCCCGGCGCGCTTGTCGCGATCGTCGTGCTTCCCCTGGTCGGCCGCGCCATGGTGAAGGGCCTGCCGGCCCAGTTTCCGATCCTGGCGGGTTTTTCGGTGGTCGCGCTCTTCGCGCTGATGCTGAGCCGGCTCAATTTCGACGCCGGGCCGAGCGATTTCTTCTGGCCGATCATCCTGCGGGCGATCGGCCTGAGCTTCATGATCGTGCCGCTGACCCAGCTGGCGGTTTCCGGCCTGAAACCGCGCGACATCCCCCAAGGGGTGGCGTTGAACAACATGATGCGCCAGGTCGGCGGCTCGTTCGGCATCGCCTTCATCAACACCTACCTCGACCACCGGGCGGCCACCCATCGGCTCGACTTGGTCGGCCGGCTGGCGGCGGGCGACCCGGCGACCCAGGCCCGTCTGCACCAAATCGCCGGCGGCCTCGCCGCCAAAGGGTTCTCTCCCTGGGAGGCCGGCCAGCGGGCCCTGGCCGTGCTCGAGCTCACGGTGCAACGCCAGGCGAGCCTGTTGAGCTACCTGGACGCCTACCGCCTCGTGGCCGCGATTGCCCTCGGCTGCCTGCCGCTCATCCTGTTGGCGGGTCGTCCCCGCAGCGCCGCCCGCGCCGCTGCGGCGGCTGCCGCCTCCGAGTCTCACTAAATTCGCCATGAAAACCGCCCTCATCCTCCTGGCCTTGGTCCTTGCCACGGGAGGCCTCACCGCCCAAACGCCCGCGGACACGCCGGCGCCCCTGACGCTCGAACAGGCGATCAGCCGCGTACTGGCCCGCTACCCCACGCTGGATGCGGCGCAGGCCGCGGTGGACGCGGCCCACGCCCAGACGCTGCAAAGCGACTCCGCCCGCCTGCCCCAGGTGAGCGTCTCCGGCGACTATGTCTACACAACGCTGCGGCCGTATATTCCCTTCGGTTCTACGGTCTTCAACGAAACCGTGCAGAACATCTACAACGGCGAAGTCACGGCCCGCCAGCTGCTGACCGACTTCGGCCGCACCGACGCCCTGGTTTCCCTGGCCCGTTCCGGCGAGCTCTCCGCCGCCGACGCGCTGGAGGCCACCCGCCACCAGCTTGGCTATGAAACCATCCAGTCCTTTTATGGCGTGCTGCTGCTGCGCGAGTCGGTGGCCGTGGCCGACGCCGATATCCGGGCGCTCGACGAGGCCCTGCGGATTTCCACCCGCAAGCTGAACGGCGGCACCGCCACGCGTTTCGATGTCCTCACGACCCAGGTGCGCCTGGCCGACGCGCGCAACCGGCGCAGCGACACCGTGGCCGCCCTGGAAAAACAGCAGGCCCAGCTGCGCCAGCTTCTGGGTCTCGCGCCGGATGCCGCCGTCGAACTCCAGGGAGATTTCCCCGCGTCGAGCCCGCTGCCCGGGCTGTCCGAAAGCATTGCGGCCGGACTGCGCCAACGACCGGAAATGAAGCTTGCGCTCGAATCGAGCCGGGCCGCGGATCTCAAGATCGCGGCCGCCGACCGGGAAAATCGTCCGGTGCTTTCGGCCGTCGCCGCGGCCGGCGCGCAGAACAACGACCTGCCCGACCTGTACGCCGACAAGCTTTACGCCACCGGGGGGCTGACCTTGTCCGTGCCCCTGTTCACGGGCAGGCGCATCACCGGCGAGCGCCAGCAGGCGCGGGCCGAGCTGCGCGCCGCCCAGGCCCGCGTCCACGAACTCGACGGCACGATCGCCACCGAGGTTTCGGACGCCCAGTCGGACCTGCGCGCCGCCCAGGCCCGCCGACAAAACGCCGACCTGCTCGTCGACCAGGCGGATGAGGCGCTGGCCCTGGCGCGCACCCGCTATGCGAACGGCGTCATCACGAACTTTGAGCTGCTCGACGCCGAAAGTTCCGATCGCGGCGCCCAGCTCACCCGGCTTCAGGCCCGTTACGATTGGGCGCTGGCCCGCCAGGCCCTGGCCCGGGCCATGGGCGATCCTCCGCAGCCTTGATGGGAGCGCCGTTTTCTGCTGGGGTTCCGGCCATGTTTCAGATCATCGGCGGCGATGGCAAGGAGTACGGTCCGGCCAGCCCGGAGCAGATCGCCAAGTGGATCGCCGACGGGCGGGCCAATCGCGACACTCTCGCCCGCCCGGTTGGAACGGAGGAATGGAAGCCGCTGGGCGAACTCGCCGAATTCGCCGCGGTGTTCGCCCCGCCCCTCCTGCGAATGGAGGGACCGCCGGAGTCGGTGGTTGCACCGGGAGCCGCCGCCGGCGAAGCCTTCGTGGCCGCCGCCTTCGACCCGTTGAGCGCCTACGCCCGCAGCTGGGCCGTGCTCACCGCCAATTTCTGGCCCGTGATCGGCGTGACGTTGCTGCTCGGCGCCCTGTACTTCGGCATGCTGGTGGTGGTCGTCGGGGTGATGAGCGCTTTTGGCCTGCAGCCGGCGCGCTTCGACCTGCAAAGCGATTCGCCCGCCGCAGCCTATTTTCGATCTCCCTCGGCTTGGGTGGGCCTGGTTCCCGGCATCCTTTTTGTGCAACCGCTGGTCACCGGATATTTCTATTATCTCCTCCGGTTGGCGCGGGGCGAGCCGGCGTCGCTCGCGGATTTATTCGGCGGATTCACCCGGGCCTATGCGACGATCGTCGCCGCCACCGTGACCGTCGACCTCCTGGTGGGTGCAACGTTGGCGCTCAGCCTCCTCGCGATCAACGTCCTGGGCGGAGTCATTTCGGTCGGTCTCATTGTGCTGGCCATTTATCTGCTCGTTTGTTTCAGCCTGACGATGATTGTGATCGTGGATCGCCAGGTCGGGGTCGGGACCGCCATGATGATCAGCTTCCATGCGGTCCGTCGCCGCTGGTGGTCGGTCTTCCTAATCGGATTGATCGCCCTGCTGATCACCCTGCTGGGCGCGCTGGCCTTCCTGGTGGGCCTGCTGGCGGCGATTCCCCTGATTTCGGGCGCGTTTGTTCAAGCCTATCTCGCGCTGGTGCCTCCGCGGCGTTAGCTGGCGCGCTTCAGGCGCTGGACCGGCGCGCCCACAGCGCGTCGAGGGCGATCCGGCCCGGCCCGAAGGCCAGGATGACGAGGCTCATCACGAGAAACGGAAACGCCGAGTCGTTGATGAAGGCGTCGAACGTGTCGCCCGCGCCCTTGTCGTGCCAGCTCTTGATGAGATCGGGCAGGCTCGCCGTGAGGTAGGCCACGCCGAAGTTGAAGAATACCGGAATCGATACCAGGCGGGCGAACAACCCGAGAATCAGCAGGCTGCCGCCAACCAGTTCGGTGGCGCCGGACAGGTAGACGTTGGCGGTGGCGAACGGAATGTGCAGGCTCTCGAAGAACTGCACCGTCTTGGCGACGTGGGTGAGATGCCCCCATCCGGATTCGGCCAGCTGATAGCCCCAGGTGAGGCGGATGAATAGCAGGACGGGGGAACGCAGGCCGTCGGCTGCACGCGCGCACCGCGCGGAGAGATTTCGGGAAGATTGGCTCATGGGGAAAGCGTCTGCGCGGGCACCGTCCGGCGGTAGCGGCACAGCCAGCCCAGGTGCATCCAGGTGGCGAACCAACCCTGGATCTCGTCCGGGCGCACCGCGCGCCCGGCCGCCGCGACCGCGGCCGCCACCGGGCGGCCCTGCGCCAGGGCCGCCAGCACGCGAAACTGGGCGCGGTCGATCTTCTTGTAATAGACCCGGTTGTCGAGGCGATGGACGACCAGCCAAGTCCGCCGCCGCGGCGGGAGCGGCACCGCCCGGGCGCGGCGCCGGCGGCCGGGCCCGTCGACCGCGTTGCTCGCCTCGGCCCGCAGGGCGGCCTGCCGGCGCACC
>CAZWMF010000039.1:0-13090 GCA_964634535.1 uncultured Opitutaceae bacterium
GTCGACGTCATGGTGATCGACGCCGACTGGCCGGAGGTCGTGACCGACTACGCCTGGGCCAAGAGGTGGCTCGAGTCCGGCCACGGCCTGACGCCGGCGCAGAAGATCGCAGGGGACGCGAAGAAGGGCGTAAGGATCGGGGTGTCGCAGTCAGGCCCGATGGTGCAGCAGTCCTCGCCGACCTTCGCATCGGGCTGGGCCATGGGGGTATTCGCGACCGACGGCCGCGGCAGCCCCGTCGAGTGCGGCTACTACGGGGGCAAGCTCCTCGACTTCACCCATCCCAGGATGAACGAGTGGCTCTGGCCCCAGACCCGAAGGCTCAACGAGCAAGGCGTCGCCGGCTGGTGGCTCGACCTGGACGAGCCCGAGGGCGAGCCGCCGCAGACCCACTATTTTGCGGGCCGGCCCGCGGACGAGCACAATGAGTTCGCCCTGCGGTGTACCCTCAGTTTCGAGGGCGTGCAGCTCGCCGTGCACCCCGATCAGCGCCCGTTCATTCTGTCCCGCGCCGGACCAGCCGGCTTTCAAGCCCACCATGGCGCCGTGTGGACGGGCGACATCTACAGCGATTACGCCACGTTCCGGGCGCACCCGCCGGAAATGCTCAACACCGGTCTGTCCGGCCTGCCCTATTGGACCTGCGACACCGGCGGCTTTCTGACCGGCTATTACAAGGACGATCAGCTGGGCGCCCACGCCCGCCTCTACGAGCGGTGGATGGAATTTTCGGCCTTCAGTCCGATCACCCGCGCCCACAAGGCGGGCGGCCTGCCCGAGCCCTATGCCTTCGGTCCGGCCACCGAGCAAAGTGCCCGCCACTACCTCAACCTGCGGTATCGGCTGATGCCTTACATCTACAGCTATGCCTGGGAGGCCAGCCAGACCGGCTTGCCCCTGGCCCGCGCCCTGCCGCTCGCCTACCCGGACGACCCCGGCGCGGTCGCCGCGCCGGGCGACGAATACCTGTTCGGCCGCGAGTTGTTGGTCGCCCCGGTGCTCCACGAGGGCCAGTCGAATCGCCGGGTGTACTTCCCCCCCGGCACGTGGACCGACTGGGACACCGGCTGCGAGTACGCCGGCGGACGCGCCTGGGTCGTGGCGGCCCCCCAGAACCGGATACCGGTGGCGATCCGCGCGGGCGCGATCATTCCGCTGGCCCCGGACATGCGCAACACCGGGGAAAAGCCCTGGGATCCCTTGACCCTGGAAATCTATCCCGCGGGCCGCTCCGACTTCACCCTGTATCGCGACGACGGCATCAGCTTTGGCTACGCGAAGGGCGCCTTCACGCTCACTCACATAACCTGTGACGATTCGGACGGGTCGATCCGCGTGGCAATCGGCGAATCGAATAAGCAATTCGTGCCGCAAGCCTATTGGGCGCGCCTGCACTTGCGCCAGACCCCGGTCGCGGTCGCGCTCGACGAGGCCTCGGCCGATCGCGCCGACGAGCCGATGCCGGGCCGGTGGACCTGGGATCCCGCCGCCCGCGTCTTGACCGTGGTCATCGCCGACGGCGAAGCCGCCAACCACGACCTGACCGTGACGCTCGATGGCCAGCCCCTGCCCGCCCGGCCGGCCCCGCTGCTCCCGGCCGAAGTCATCGACCCGAAAGGCGAGGCGGTCGGGTCCGGCGGACGGCCGATCCCCCATTTCTTCCCGCCGCCCACGCTGCCGGCCACCGTGAAGGCGAGCAATTACGACAACGGCGGCGAGGGCGTCGCCTTCCATTCCGTCCGGCCGCCGCCAGCGGCGACGGTCTATCGATCGGATGACTTTGGACTCGTCGAAACGGCCGACACCGGCGGGGGCTACGCCCTCGCCGGATTGCAGGCCGGCGAATGGGCGCGCTACAGCATCGACTGCGGCAACGGCGGCTATTTCGATCTCACGGTTCGAGCGGCGAGCGCCCGGGGCGGCCGGTTTCATGTGGTCGCGCTGGACCAGACCATCGCCACGGTCGACGTCCCGGCCACCGGCGGCGCCGATCGATTTAAAGATCTCACCTTCCCCACGATCTACCTCAATCCCGGAGAGTTGAGTTTGCTCGTCTTCGCCGACCGTCCCGATGTCGCGCTCAATTCCTTCACGCTGCAGCGGACGGCCCATCCCCCGACCCATTATTCGGCGGCCCTGGCCCTGCGCCGGGGCGTGGCGGAAGTGAGCGGCGTCGGCGAAGCCGGCCATCCCAATGGATTCATCCGGAACCTGGGAAGGGTCGGCAGCAGCGTGACCTTTGGAATCGAAGGCGGCGCCGGCGGACCCACCACGGTGCGCCTTCGCTACTCAAACAATCTGACCAAATCCGTGGCCCTGACCGAGGCTCTGGGTTCGGCCGCACCCAGCCCGCTTCCGCTGGCACCGACCGCCGGAGCGTGGGTGGCCCACGACCTCGTGCTCGTGCTACAGCCCGGGGCTAACCGATTGATAATCAGCGGACAGGAAGACGGATGGGATTCAGTTCAGTTGGAATCGCTGGATGTTCTCCGCTGAGGGCTAATTAGCAGCTTAAATTTTGCTTCTCGCGGGCATTAGCCTAAAGCGCCGCTCACTCGCGCCGATTTAAGTCTTATGATTTCGTGGAACCCGAGCCTCGTCACCGGACATGCCATGGTCGATCACGACCATCAGCAGCTCATCGCCAGCCTTAACGAATTGGACGAAGCCTTGAAGCAAGGGGCGGGGAAGGAACAAGTGGAGCGCATCATCTCCTTCCTCAATCGCTACACCCGCGACCATTTTGCCCGCGAAGAGGAGCACATGAAGCGCATCGGCTGTCCGGCCTACAACGAAAACTGCCAGGAGCACGATGCCTTCATCGCCAAACTCGACGGCTGGGTGGCCAAGCTGCAATCCGGCTCGTCGACCGGCCTGGTGCTCGAGATCTACCGCGAGACCTCGGCCTGGATACGCGGTCACATTCTCAAGGTCGACTGCAAGCTGCGCCTTTGCCAGACGCAGGCCGCCGGCCGCTAGAATTTTGTCGAACTTGGCCCGCCCGGCGTGAAAGAGTCGGGCGAGTGCCCAAGCGATTCATCCTACTCTGCGCAGTCCTGATCCTCGCCGGCTGCGCCGGCGCGAATTCGGGGCCACGCGTCACCTTGGCGCCCGGCGGGCGCGATTGGGACGCCGCGCTCAGCGAATTCAGCCCGGAGCGCGCGCACGAAATCCGCGGCGGCCTGCCGGTGTTCATCGACGCCGGCGCCGGCCTCGACCCGAGCGTCTACGAGCAAAACGCCGGCCCGGGTCCCGCCGAGCGGTGGCCCAATTGGACCATCGACCTGGATGCGGCCGTTCGGGCGTTCAACCGTAAATTCGCACGCCCGGACGCCGCGCACTACCGCCTCGTCCGGACGGCCACCTACGGATCCTGGCGGACCGAGAGCGGCATCCTGATGAACGAATTTAAGTTGGATTGGACCTTCGTCGGTCCCCAGGGGCGGACCTTCGCCCTTGAGAGCCTCGGCCAAAGCGCCGGATTCAACGAGTTGGCCGATTCCAACAAGGTATCCACAATCGACGCGCGGAAAGCTTTTGCCGACGCCTACCTGCGCATCGTCCTCAAGCTGGCCCGGACCGCCCAGGGCGAGCCGGACGAACCCGAGTGACGCCGTCCGCCCACGCTCACTTGCCGTCGCGCTGATCGCGTTGGGCCCGGATTTCGCCGAGAATGCGCTCCAACTGCTCGGCGGGCACCTCCTCGTAGTGGCTGAATTTCTCGGCGTGCCGGCCCCGACCGCTGGTCAGGGCCCGCACAGTCGTGCTGTAGAGATGGAGCTGCTTCTGCGGCACCTCGGCCCGGACGATCTGGAATTGCCCGTCGGTGTCGACACCGAGAATTTTCCCCCGGCGAGCGGATAGTTCACCCATGACGGCACCCAGGTATTCCTCGGGCGTTGCGATCGTGACCGCGTGGATCGGCTCCAATAGCCAGGGCGCCGCGCGCCCCACCGCCTCCTTGAAGGCGTGGTAGCCGGCAACCTGAAAGGCGATGTCCTTCGAGTCGACCGGATGCATTTTCCCGCCAAAGAAGTCGATGGTCACATCGACGATGCGGCACCCGGCGAGCACGCCTTCCTGGCAGACTGTCCGGACCCCCTTCTCGACCGACGGCACGAAAACCCGGTCCACGTCGTTGCCCACCAGGGATTGATTGAACGCCACGCCGCTCGCCCGGGCAGCCGGCGCGATCCGCAGCCAGACCTCCGCGAACTGGCCCGCGCCGCCGGTTTGCTTCTTGTGGCGGTAGCGCGATTCCGCCCGCCCCCGGATGGTTTCGCGGTAGGGAATGCGCGGCTCCTCCAGATCGACCGTGACGCCGAACCGCCGGGCCAGGCGCTCGACGATCACCTGCAGATGAATCTCCCCCTGGCCGGAAACGATGGTTTGATGCACCTCGTCGTCGACCCGATACCGGAAGGTCGGGTCCTCCTCGTGCAAGGTCGCCAAACCCACGGCCAGCTTGTCCTCGTCGCCCTTGGAGCGCAGCCGCAGCGCGCCATGGATATTGGGCGGCGGATAGTCGACCTTCGCCAGCTCGACGACGCGTTGCGGACTGCACAGCGTATCGCCGGTGTGCGTGTTGCGCAATTTGACCACCGCCCCCAGGTCGCCCGCCTCGAGCGCGCTCACCGGGGTCCGGTCCCGTCCATTGAGAATATAGATCTGGCCCAGGCGCTCATTGATCTGGCGCGTCCGGTTGAACAGCTCGTCGCCCGAGTGCAGTCGGCCGCAATAGATCCGAAAAAGCGACAGTTCGCCGACTCCCGGCTCATTGAGCGTCTTGTACACGTAGATCACCGGATCGGCCTGGCTGAGCGCCACCGTGCCGGGCAGGCCCGCCGCATCGCGCGCGGGCACCTCGGCCCGGTCCACGGGCGACGAGCCATACTTGGCGATAAAGTCCATGAGCCGGGCCACGCCGACGTTGCGCTCGGCCGAGACCGCGAATAGCGGGATGAACACCTGGTTCTGGATCGCGCGGTGCAGCCCGGCGCGCAGTTCGTCCTCCGACAAAACGCCCTCGGCAAAAAACTTCTCCATCAGGCCGTCATCCGACTCCGCCACGTATTCGATCAGGTCGCGATGCAGCGCCCGGACCCGCTCGGCCAATTCGCCCTCCGCCGGACGCTCGTCGTAGCGGCCGTTGCCCCCGGGCCGATAGGTCACCACCTCATTGCGCAGGACATCGAGGACACGGCTGAAGCCCGGACCGGCGTCCAGCGGCACCGTCAGGGGGAAAACGTTCCGGCCAAAATGCTCCCGGGCCGACTGGACCGTCCGCTCGAAATCGACGTTGGCCTTGTCGAGCGCATTGACGGCGATCACCTTGGGCAGCCCGTAATGGGTCGCGTATTCCCAGACGGTGTCGGCGCCCACGCCCAACGCGTGGGACGCATTCACCACGACCACGGCGAAATCGCAGACCCGCAGGGCGCCGATCGCCTCGTTGATGAAATCCGCGTAACCGGGCGTGTCGATGATGTTGAGCTTCCGGCCGAGCCACTCCGCATGCAGCACCGACGCGTGCACGGAAATTTGGTGTTGGTGCTCGCTGTCGTGGTAGTCCGATACGGTCGAACCGCCGGCGATCGTGCCGGCCCGGCCGATCTGGCCGGCGCAAACGAGCATCGACTCGCCCAGCATGGTTTTCCCGTCGGACGCATGTCCGATCAGCGCGAAGTTGCGCAACTCCGCCGGGGAATATCGGTCCTTCATGGAAGGGGTAACGAGAACACCGATCCTGCTCCTGGCCCGACGCTCGCGGAAAATCCCCGAGGAGGCGAGCCCGTTTTCACTGGCCTGGCCCGACCCCAAGACCCGGGTTGCAATCGGCGGAAACCCACGGCAAACTGACGTCATCCGGTTGTCAGACCCCCCATGCGTCCGGCCCTGGTCCACCGCCCATGAAATCCCTCTCCGCCCTTCGCTGCCCCCTCGCCGCCATCGCCGGCTGGGGCGCCCTGCTCGCGGCTTGGCCGTCCCTCGGTCGAGCGGATGACACGCTCGCCGTCGCCGTGTCGTCGCGGGTCAGCAACGACTACGTGCGCGCCCATCTCGCCGACGGCAGCATTCAGCCCGAAACGTTCGCGTTTGGCAAAGGCGGATTATGGGGAGGCGGCGTGGCCGACCCCTCGATCGACCACCTGAAATTTGAAGATATCGCGCGGATCATCGTCGTGCCTTTGACCGCGCAACATTATGTGTCGGCCAAGGATCCGAAGACCACGAAACTCTTGATCATGGTCTACTGGGGTGCGACCGAGCCGCCGGCCTCCGATCGCGATTCGGCGGCCACGGCCGAAATGCAGACGGCGGAGACCAACCTGAACACCGCCCAGTTTGCCGCCCAGGCCGCGGCGGCCCACACGCCCAGCGGCCCCAATTCCACGGGTCTCGCGCCCAACTATTCGGTCGCGGAGGCCCAAGATGACCTGGAGACGGCTATTCAGTTCGTCGGCGCGCAGGATGAAATTCGCAACAAAGTAGACATTAAGAACGCGAACATCCTGGGGTATGACTCGTGGTGGGCGGACACCGTCCGATTTCAAGGCCTGCCTTTCACCTTCCGCGACGACATGATCCGGGAATTGGAAGATCCGCGGTATTTTGTCGTCCTGATGGCCTATGACTTCCAGCTGATGTGGAAGCAAAAAAAGGTCAAATTGCTCTGGGAGACGCGTTACAGCATTCGCGAGCGGGGCAACGATTTCGACAAGCAGCTGGCCGCGATGACCCGAAGCGCCGCCCGATATTTTGGCCAAGACAGCAAAGGCCTGGTCCACAAGGAACTCCCCCAGGGGCACGTCGAAGTGGGCGAACCCCGTCCGGCCGATCCGCCGACCAAGAACTGACGCCGCCCGATGCCTCGCCGCCGAGCGGAGCCCAAGACGATCTTGTCCCCGCGGACGCCCATTGAGTTTTCGCCCCCGTGACGCCCGACTCGGACACCGGGACGCGCTTGCGTTCGCTCTATGCCGCCACCGGCGGAGCCCGGTCGGTCTTCTCGGCCAAAGTTTCCGATTATTCTTTGTCGCGGCCGGACTACCCGGCCGCCCTCTTTGTCGCCCTGAAGGAATACGCCGCCCTGGGCCCCCACGCCACGGTGGTCGACATTGGCGCCGGCACCGGTCTGCTCACGCAGGGCCTGCTGCCGCTCTGCCGGCAGGTCTTCGCCGTGGAGCCGAATCCGGAAATGCGCCGGGCAGCCGATGGGTTCCTCGGCGCTCGCGGCGGCCAACCCAGCCTGGACGGGTGCGCGGAATCCATCCCGCTGGCATCCGGCTCGGTGCATCTCATCGCCGCCGCCCAGGCCTTTCACTGGTTTGAGGTCGAACGGGCCCGGGCCGAGTTCCTGCGGGTCCTGACCGCGGACGGTCAGGTGGCGCTCATCTGGAATGACCGCGTGATCCAACATCCCCTCAACCAGGCGCTGGACGAGGTGTTCGCCGATTTTGGCGGAGCAAAGCGGTCCGCCCTGGTCGCCCACGAGGACCGTTCGGCCGTGCCGCGCTTCTTCGGATCGGCCCAGCCCCGGGAATTCGCCTGGCCCCACGCCCACCGCCTCGACGAGTCCGGACTGCAGAGCCTCGTGTTTTCCCGATCGTACATTCCAAACCGTGACACCGCCGACGGACACGCCGTGGCGGAACGCACCCGCGGCGTTTTTCGCCGCTTTGCCGCGGGCGGTACGGTCGAGATTCACTATCGGACGGTCGCAATCATCGGCCGCCCGAACCCGGGATAAACCGAGTTACATCCGCCACCCACCCGGCGAAGATGCTCCCCGAGCCCCGGGCGAAAACGGCCGAAGCCGCCAGACTCGCCGGAATTTGCAATCGAGACGAGCTAACCCGAGCCCTTGCCGTCGCGGCCTCCGCCCAAACTGAACAAGAGCGCCACAATGCCGATCAGGGCGACGATCAGGATAAGGCCCGCGCCAAAGCCCGCGCGATGCCCCAAATGAAAATGCAGGAAGCCAAGGAGAGATTTCATACCCGTTTTTCCGTCGATCTAGCCAATGCCGTTGCGTGGTAAGTCAGGCATATCCCCGCCAAGGTTCCCGAAACTTGGCCGAGTCACTTCCGGGGACCGGCCCGACCGGCGGTGGCCATCGCGCCAAGAGCGAGCGGCTTGCCGCCAGAATCCCGCGCGAGGCGAATCGGCTTCACTCTCCAAAAATCGACTCCACGGGCAGCTTGAAAAGCCGGGCGATCTTCAAGGCCAGCGGCAGACTCGGATCATACCGTTCCGTCTCAATCGCATTAATGGTCTGGCGAGAGACGCCGAGCCTTTGGGCTAGATCGGCCTGCGACAACTCTTGGGCCGCCCGCAATTCCCTCAGTCGATTCTTCATCGGTAGCGCCGGTTGGCGACGACACAACCGAGCAGGTAAAGGAAACACATGGCGGCAAACGTCCCCTCGACCCCGAGGCCCTGGCCGAACGGGGGCGCATTCAGATGACCCGCGGCTTGAATGAGGTCCAAAGCCATCCGCAGGAAGACCGTCCACATCGCGGCAAAGACCAGCGCATCCTGCTGAATGCGGCGCTGCATTTCATCGAGGTCCGCCATCCACCGTATAAGCCGTCGGGCGTATTGATGGGCCGGAATCAGGGGAGTGAGCGATAGGACCACGAGCCACCATCCCCTCTGGCCCGGCGCCTCATGCCGCAGCCAGCGCATGGCAAGCGCCGAACCGACCGCCAAGAGCGCCCAAACGGCGAGGCGGCGATCGCCAAAGAAAACGTACGGCCGACGTTCGTAGACCGCATCGGGAAAGATTCGTTTATCCATGACAACCCATGTAAAGCATACTTGTCTTATATGTGTCAAGTATGCTTTCCATCGTCCAAATCGCCACACCTGCTTCTTGGGTCCCGTGATAGGAAGCGAGACCGGTTACGCAAACCTTCCCAAGCGCCGCTTCAACCCGGGAAAGCATCAAGCCAGCGACCCGACGCGGCCGGTCGCGCCGCGCTCGTCATCACGCCGTCACGCGCAGCAGAAATTGAGCAATGCCGTCCCAAATCCCCGTAGTCGCGAATTGGTTGATGAAGGCCAAGACTAGGGTGAGCCCGACGGCCCCGACCGCCAACTTGCGGTCAAACTTTCGCGCGAGGGCCGCCTTCAGAACCAAAAGCAGGAATGCGAGAACGGCCGTCATGAAGAACGGTCCCCAGATCCGCGCAAAGACCGTGCCGGCATAAAGGTTGCTTAGGAAATCGATCCGGGCCACGGCTGCGGTCATCGCCGAAAGCGTTCCGATCAGCATCAGCGTTCGGTGGAGGGACGGATTTCGCCGGAAGATAATCGCCGCCGCGACGCACCCGCCGAAAACCAGGACGCTCAGCACCGGTATGGCCATGAATTGCGTCGCGGTGAGACCGTCGACGAGCATTCCCGGTGGTTTCACGCGCGCCGCCTCGATACCCAGCTTCAATCCCAGCAGGACCGCGGCTCCGGCAATCACCCCGGCGAGCGACCCGATCTTGCGGTGGATCGCGCGCCGATTTCCGAGAATGAGCAACGATTGGAACAGGAAAACCAGTATCCAAACCGCCATCAGACTGCCATGGGCGACGATCAGATTGCGGATGGGCGGAGTGATCGGGCGTCCGGGGTAAGCGCGACCGTGGAAATAAAAATGGTGAAAGCCGGTGAGTATCAAACCAATCAGTACAATGGCGGCGATCACATGAAAATGCCGGTCCGGCTTGGAGGCTGGTGCGGCACGCGGAGGGGACGAAACGGCGGAGGGAGGTTCGGCGCTGGAGGGCATACGGGTTTTTGTAAATGAGCGACCTACGAGAGCCGCTCAAGCTCTGATATGGCCTATTAGACCCACTATACGCGGGTCGAATGCCGATGGCTGCCGGCCTACCCTGACCGAATTGAACGATCGTGGGGACCCAGGGCGGATGCCGTCCCAACGGCTGCCTCGACGGATAATCCGCTCACTCGGAGACTTCGACCATTCGACGTTGTATATCGTGCTAATCACTGTTGATCATTTAGTTCCATCGCCATGACCTCACGCACCCAGGATGCATAAAATGCCGTGACTGCATCGTTACCGGCGTCACAAACCACCATCACGACCACCGCGTCCACCGCACTCTGAATCCGAAGTAGGTTGCCGGCCCGCCGGCGCGATTCTACGGTACAGCCGCCGGACATGAAAAATCTGGGATGGATGGCAGGCCTGTTGATCGGTGGCGATCTGACCGCGTTGGCCACCGGCCTCGACGCCAACTGGGCGGGCCGGGTCGGTCTGGCCCTAGTGTTTCTATTCACGTCGCTCGGGCATTTTCTCAAGACGGGCGCCATGGTCGAAATGCTACCCCCCGCAATTCCCGCCCGCCGGACCTGGGTCGCCGCCAGCGGCGTCCTGGAGGGGATCCTGGCGGTTGCGCTCCTCGTACCCTTATCGGCCCGAGCGGCGGGATTCGCCATTGGCTGCTTTCTGCTCGCGGTAACTCCCGTCAACATAAGCGCAGCATTGCGCCGCGCAGATTTCGGCGGCCACGCTGCCGGACCAAAATACCTCTGGGTCAGGCTGCCGATGCAGTTACTCCTGTTGATTTGGGCCTTCTGGTTCGCAACTCACACCCCTCCATCGTAACGGTACTGTCGCGGCGATTCAGTCTCTTCCGTGCGTAGGAAAACTACGTCCCAGCGGTTTATCATGGGACAGCCGGACAACCGTTCAAAGCGTCTCGCCCAGCGTGTTCTGCATGTCGATCTCCCTCGCCAGCAGGTGCAGGCTTCCCTTGGGGACGGCCGGAACTTCCGCGGGAAGCTCGTAGGGCGCGATCTGGATAAATCCGTCGGGCACCCGAACGATCACCGGTTTGCGCGAACGTACGAGCTTCCGAGCTATGCCGCTGAACTGGGCTTTTGCCTTCGAGACGGCAAGCACGCTCATGAAATTAATCATCAGCATGACCTAGTTTTGGTTAAGCAAACCGGAACGCATACCGGGGCCGAACCGTGCAACGGGTGGCGCAGTTTGCCAGTCGCAGGAAATGATCGCCTCACCTCGAACGGACAACAACTTCGCGCGTTATGGTCCTGCCAACCCATTTTACTCCGCCCGAGCCATGCCAACCTCTCCCATCTGCGAGGGAAGGGCCCTTACTTGCGGGCTGATGGACTGTTCTCCTGACCGATTCGGTTCACATTTGGTGTTCGATTTTCGGGTTCGGCGGCTATTGGGAAAGGACGCCATGACGGATGACTCCGAACTCCTACGCCGGTTTTGCCACACCGCCTCCGAATCGGCGTTCGCGGAATTGGTCGACCGGCACCTTGGCCTCGTCTACCACACCGCCCTGCGCACCTGCGGCGGCGATGTCCATCGCGCGCAAGATGTATCCCAAGAGGTATTTACGCGTCTCGCTCGCCAGGCCAAGTCCCTGGTGGGCCGGCCCACCTTGGCCGGTTGGCTCCACCGTTGCACCCGCTACGCGGGGGCCCAGGCCGTCCGGACGGAAATTCGTCGCCAATCGCGCGAACGGGCCGCGCAGCCCCTTGCCATGAACGCCACGGAAGACTCGGGCGCGGTCGCCTGGGAACGGTTGAAGCCCGAGATCGACGCAAGCCTGGAGACCTTGGGAGAACGAGACGGCCAGGCGATTCTGCTGCGCTTTTTCGAAAACCGCACATTCGCCGAAATCGGCTCCCAATGGGCCATCAGCGAAGATGCCGCGCGCATGCGCGTCAACCGCGCTCTCGTCAAAATGCGGGCCGCGCTGGCGCGCCGCGGGATCGTTTCCACGGCGGCTGGGCTGGGCGCCGTGCTGGAAGGGAACGCCGCCGGCGCGGCTCCCGCCGGCTTGGCTTCCACGATCACAACGGGGGCTTTGGTGGGAAGCGCAGGGGGCGGCGCCGTCGCATCCGCCTTTTTTATGAGCATGACCAAACTGCAAATCGCCGCCGTTGGGGCGGTCCTCCTCGGCGGCTCCGGCGCGCTCTATTGGGAGCACCGCTCGAACGAACACCCGAAATCCGAACTCGCCCGCCTCGAGCAGGATGCTGGACAAACCGCGCGCCCGGCCGAAGGCGGCAAAGCCCCAGCGGCGTCCGTCGCGTCTCGGACTCCAGAAAGCATCAGCCCGCAGGCACCGGGAACCCCCGGGGGCATGCCGTCCGCCGCAGCCACACGGATGCCGGAAAATCTGGCCCCGGGCCTCACGCCGGTCGAGTCGCTGGGCAATGCCGGTCGCGCCACGGCCCGCTCGGCCTTCGCCACCCAGCTCTGGGCCGCCCACACCGGCAACGTCGAACTGGAATCCTCGACTCTGCTGCTGAGCGCCGCCGAACGTCAGAAGCTTCTAGCGCTTCGGCAGACGCTGCCCCCCGATATCCAGGCGCAATACCCGACGCCCGAGGATCTGCTCGCCTTCGCCCTGGCCGGGAGTCCGCGGCCGGTCGCCGGCATGGAGGTTCTGGGTGAGACCGACCAGGGTCCGGACGACGTGACTTTACAGACCGCCTGGCAACACGAAGGCGATTCGTACGTGCATCACAACGCCGTGCAATTCCATCAGGAGCCGGACGGCTGGAAGCTCGTCGTGCCGCCGCCGATGGTGGATCTGGCCGTCGCCTATCTCGGCCGGCAATGAGGGACCGCCCGTCTATCCGGACCTTTCTCATTCCGGGATTTCGTTTCGAATAGGGCCGAGGAAAGATCGCGTACAACCGGTCATCATCGATCTTAAGCTCCGCGGTCACTAGCCGATGCCAGCGACGACTCTCGCGCACTTCGATCAGTGCCCGCTTGCCATTCAAATTGGCAGCCATTCCTGCGACGGGGAGGCTCATGGTTCTTTAGCGAAGCTTGGACGTGACTCCGGTGGGATGAACAAGGCAATTGTGAGTTTGGAACTGGGTGTATAGCGATCACCTGCCGTCCGCTTCAGTCGAGCGAAACTTCGCATTCTGCCCTCCGCTTGACTGCGCCCACCCTAGGTTCATACTGTTGTTATGAACGTGCAGCGACTTAAGACGAAACTGGCTCGGCTGAATCTTTCCGCCGCCGCCCGGGAGTCCGCTGCGGTGAAAGCAGAGCTACGCCGGGAGGACC
>CAZWMF010000040.1:0-7192 GCA_964634535.1 uncultured Opitutaceae bacterium
CAATCGGGCAAAAGACCAGGCACACGACGTCGTTGTTCAGCACCGCCGCCAGGCCCGCCGTCGCGAGCATGAGGACCAGGAGAAACTTTGCCGGGTGGCCCAGCCGACTCGCCAGGGCGTCGGCCACCCGATCGTAGAGTCCCGACAAACGCAGTTGGGCCGACACCACGAAAAAACTGAAGAGCAGGAGCAGCGTCGGGACATTGACCGAGGAGAACGCGTCGACCGGGCTGATCCGGCCGATCACGATGACCGCGATCGCCCCCAGGAGCGCAATGCCCGTGCGGTCGAGCTTGAGACCGGGCACCCGGCCGAGCCCGATGCCGGCGTAGGTGAGCACGAGGATCACCAGCAACGCCGACCGGTGATGGAAACTGCCGGATGCGGTGGCGAGCGCGAAAACCAAGCGTCAGGTTCCCAACGCTATGGCCTCGCCAAAATTGCCAAGTTTCGGCGGTTTGCCGAGGGGCGGGGCGTCCGGAGCGGGCCCGCCGCCTTTATCCAGCATCGTGACCTGAATGGCCCGCATGAGTTGGTCGCCGGTGAACGGCTTCAAGAGCAGGCCGTTGGCGCCGACATGGCGGGCGAACTGCAGGCAGGTCGCGCTGGCAAAATTCGGATTGCCTCCGGAAATCGCCAAAATCTGCGGCCGCGGATTCGCGCGCCTGAGCCGCTCGCACAATTCCAATCCGTTGCCGTCGGGCATGAGCACGTCGGTGATGACGAGATCGAAGGGGTGGGCTTCGAAGAGTCGCGCCGCTTCATTGCCGGTGGATGCGCAGGCGACGGCATGCCCATAACCCTCAAGCCAAATGCGCATCAGCTTTCGAATTTCCTCGTGATCGTCGGCGACGAGGATCGAAAGGGCCTTCATTAAGGGGCGAGTCTGGTCCGGCCGGCCCAAACTGTCAACTTGTTGTCGTAAAAGGCTCGAATCCGCCCATTAATGAAACAAATTATTACCATTAGTCCATCTGATGTAATCCAGAAATCCCTGGCATTGAATTAGGTCGAATACTGCCGCGCCCCCGCGCCCGGCTGCAAACGACCGCTCCTTTTTCCCACGCGAACAACACCGAGGCCGAGGGCGCCCGCTTCGCGGTCGAGGTAGAGTGCGCTTGCGCTGCGGGGACCGCACCCGCTGCGCCGGGATCCAAGAGCAGGTTGGGCTCGCCCCTCCCCCGCCAAACCAAAGAACCGCATGAACAATGTTCGGCCCACTTCCGGACGTCCTACCAACCGGCCGCCTTGCGGATGGGGGCCAGAAAATCCAGCGCCGCCTGCTCGTGCTGGAAGGCCACGGGGTGCCCGTCCGATGGCGTTCCGGGATGGAAGCCGGTCAGCACGACGTCCACGCGCGCGTCCCCGGACTCGCGATGGCGCTGCGCAATCGCGCGCAAAATGCGCAACAAGGCGTCTCGGGAGGTCCGCGGACGGCCGTCGGAGCCGTCGGATTGGAATGCGCTTTCGCTCAGCAAAATATAAGCCTGGGGGTAGGCCGCGCGGACCTGGGCGACAAAGGCGGCGAACGCCTCGGCGAGCCGGGATTCGTCGGGCGGACCGGCATCGAAGTCGGTGCCGTCGTTGATCACCACGACGTCGGGCACGTAGCGGGAAGGGTCCCAAACCGACGTCGGGTCGTCGGGCAACGCGCGCGGGAAGAACACCGGGACCGTATTGACGTCGGTCTTGCCCGACCAATCGCGGGTGATGCCGCGGCCGCCATAGCCGATCACCTGAACCTGCGCGCCCAGCCAGCGCGCGAGCAGCATGCCATAGGAGCGGGCGACGTTCGTGGTACGCGGCGATCGGTCGTCCTCGGGGGGAAACCGTTCGTCGTATTCCCCGCAGGTGAACGAATCGCCGATGAACATGAGCTTGCGCTCCGGCCAAGCCGGCGGCGCCAGGATCTCGCAGCCGGCCGGCAAAACCAGGCCGTCGAACGATGCGGTACCCATCCACGATTCGGTCCGCCGGACCAATTCGATCAGCCAGCCCTCGCGGGGAGCGACGCCGGTCGGCAGCGCGATGGCATTCGGGCCCGCCTTCAAGCGAATCACCACCGGATCCCATCCGTTGCACGCCAGATTGAAGTAACAGTCCGGCGAGTCGCCGGTCATGCGCAGGATCGGAGCAGTCCCGCGATACACGAAGCGCAGCGTCACGCCCGGAAAACCCATGCGCAGCCGTCCGTTCGCCAGCGCCGTGCGCCCCATGACCGCGATCCGGGCGTCATCGGCCGCGACGATCCGGCTCGGATCGGCCGGGTCCGCCGCCTTCAGGGAAGAAGCCAAAACCAAACCAAGGCACAGGGCGGCGAGGGGTCGCATGGTGGGGAAGCATTACCCGATGCGTGGCCCCCAGCGCAAGGCCAGCCGCCCGAGCCCGGCGGCCGCGGCGAGCGTTTCAGGATAAGCCGACCCGCTGACCTCGATTAGCCGCCGGATTCAAAGCCGACCGGGCTTTTCAACGGCGCGGCGCTCTCGTATAATCCGCTCATCGTGAACGCGCTGCTGCTGTATCCCGAGTTTCCCGGGACGTTCTGGGGATTCAAACACGCACTCAAATTCATCGGCAAGCGCGCCTCGCTTCCGCCGCTCGGACTGCTCACCGTGGCGGCAATGCTGCCGCCGCGCTGGTCGATCCGATTGGCCGATCTGAACGTGAAGGCGCTCAGCGACGCGGACCTCGCGTGGGCCGATCTGGTGTTCATCAGCGCCATGATCGCCCAGCGGGCCTCGACGCAGGAGGTGATCGCCCGGTGCCGGGCGGCGGGCAAAACGATCGTGGCCGGCGGACCGTTATTCACGAGCGAGCACGCCCAATATTCCGACGTCGACCATTTTGTCCTCAACGAGGCCGAACTGACGCTCCCGGGCTTCCTCGATGATTTTGGTCGCGGGTGCGCCGAGCGCGTCTACGCGACCACCGAATTCGCGGACATCCGCCAAAGTCCCCTGCCCCGCTGGGATCTGGCTGCGTTGCGCCGCTACGGCTCGATGAGCGTGCAATATTCGCGCGGCTGCCCGTTCGACTGCGAGTTCTGCGACGTGACGGCAAAATTCGGGCATCGCCCGCGCACGAAGAGTCCGGCGCAGATCATCGCCGAACTCGACGGCCTGGCGGCGGCCGGTTGGCGCGGCTCGGTGTTCTTCGTCGACGACAACCTGATCGGCAACAAGCGCACGCTGAAGGCGGAACTCTTGCCGGCCTTGATCGCCTGGCAGCGCACCAGCCGTCGGCGCTTCCCGTTTTACACCGAGGCCTCGATCAACCTGGCCGACGACCCCGAACTTCTGCAGCTGATGGCCGAGGCCGGCTTCGACACCGTGTTCGTCGGAATCGAAACGCCCGATGCGGCTGCGCTCGCCGAATGCAACAAGCGCCAGAACCAGGGCCGCGACCTGGTCGCCGACGTGAAGCGAATCCAACGGGCGGGCCTCCAGGTGCAAGGTGGCTTCATCGTCGGGTTCGACAGCGACGCGCCGAACATCTTCCAGCGCCAAGTCGACTTCATCCAAAAGAGCGGCGTCGTGACCGCGATGGTCGGCCTCCTGAACGCGCTGCCCGACACCAAGCTGCATGCCCGCTTGCAGCGCGAAGGCCGGTTGACCGGCGAAACCAACGGCAACAACGTCGACGGCACGCTCAACTTCCGGCCGCGGATGCCCGCGGGCGAATTGGTCGAGGGCTACAAGACGGTGCTGCGCAAAATCTACACGCCGGGCCCGTACTACGCGCGGGTGCGCACGTTTCTGCGCGAATACCGCCGGCCCCGGGTGACCGCGCGGCTGAGTTGGCGGCATCTGGCCGCGTTCGGCTGGTCGAGCATGCGCCTGGGCGTGATCGGCCGCGAGCGGCTTCAATACTGGCGGCTGCTCGCCTGGACCCTCTGCCATCGCCCGGCCCTGCTCCAACTGGCGGTGACCTTCGCCATCTACGGCCACCACTTCCGCAAGTGCTGCGACGCAATCGGGGTGAACTAGGGCCGTACGGGCGGGCCGCCGCGGGCCTGATCCTGTAATCGGCGGATGCGCTCGACGTTGGCATCCGACTCGGTCAGCCCCAAACTCGCGATCATCCGACCGATCGACAGTCCCGGGTCATTCGACCAGAAGATGCCTCCGTCTTCCGGATGGTAATAGTGGAAGCCCACCTTGTCCCCGTACCGGCGGCGCAGCGCCGCGCCTTCCTCCAAGACCGCCTCCCAATGGACGATCGCGAAGGACAAATCGATCTGCCGGACCAAAACCTCGTCGGTATGCGTCGCCTCGGCCTCGATCAGGCCCAGCGGATTGTAGATGGCGGCATGGTCCCGGGGGGTCGCGCTGACGATGTAGTACTCGTGTTGCAGCGCGTACATCGCCGGATGGGCGGTCTCGGGCGAGGCCGACGGCAGGGCGACGACTTCCGCTCCTTGGGCGGCCAGCGCCTGCCAGCCATCGGCGTAGAGCATGTCGAAGCAGATCTGGATGCCCACCCGGCCGAAATCGCAGGTGAAGACGGGGAAATCCCGCCCGGGTGTCGTACCGTCCTCGAGACTGTCGCTGCCCTGGGGCGCCACCGGATGCACTTTCCGGTACCAGCCGACGACGGCGCCCGCGCGATCCACCAGGACCGCCACGTTCGAAATCCGCGCCGGGGGATCGGCTTCCCAAAGGATCATCGGCACGACCAGATAGCATCGGTGGCGCCGGGCGCACGCGGCGACGCGATCCTGCACCTCGCCCAGGTGGATTGCCCGCTGGGCCAGCGCATCGCCGGTGCGGGCGAGAAAGGCCTCCGGCAACACGGCCATATCCAGCCGGCGGCCGGGATACTCCCGCTCGGACCGGGCGGCGATGGCGTCGATCAGCCGATCCATCTGAGCCAACCGCTCGTCCAGGGTCATCGTCGAATAGGCATAGCCGCTCACCACCGTGCCGAGGATCACCTTGCGGGGCGGACGCTCGCGGCGCGGCGCCGACTCGGGCAAAACCGCCGGGGCGCTCAGCGCCGATCCGTTTAGGGCGATCGCGCCCAAAACCAGGGCGAGCCCGCGGGCCACGATCGCCGCGACCAACCGTCCCTTGCGAAGTGCACGCGCCGTCATGCGGAGAGGTCCGGCTCCAAGCCGAGACGTCGAATCAACTCGGGCGGCGGACCGGCGAACTTGTCGAGCGGGACATTGCCGACGTACTGGAGGTCGTTCATGCCCTCCTTGCTCGTGAAAAATCCGCCCGCGGTGAGATCGCGGTAGCGCTGGAAAAACCGCGCCGGCCCCTGGAAGGCGGGTGCCGCCGCCGGGGCATAGCAAATGTCATCCAGAATCGCGTGGCGCTGGCTCATGATCAACCCGGCGAAATCCGAACCGAAGCGCCGGCGCGACTCCGCGTCGAGCCAGCCGAGCCCGTCCAGAATCGTCGCGCGGTCCCGCTGCTGCTCGGGATAGGGCGCGCTGATCCATTCGTCGATGAAGTCCTGGACGCCGACCTGCGAAGCGCCGGGCGAATGCCCGTCCACCGGGATGATCGTTTCGCACAGGGCGGCGGCCGCGGCGCGTTGGTTGTCGGTGAAGGTGAGCGGCCAAAGCTCCCCGGGGCGCACGGCCTTGAGCATGGCCGGATCGAGGCCGTAGCCGGCCGGGGCTCCCGGCTGGCCGCGCAACCGGCCCGCGACAAGCCAGCCCGTGGCCGAAGCGGCCAGCATCCAGCGGATAGCTTCGCGGCGATCGATGCGGCCCGGTCGAGTCGAGTCGCTCATGCCGGGATCTCCGGTTTGGCCAGCGCCGTCAGCACTCCCCGGGCGTAGCCGTCGCATTCGCCGAGACCGGGTGTCGGATCGGGCGTGGCGACTTCGTATTCGACGCCCACCTGGCCGGAATAGCCGGCCGCAAGCAGCGCGGCCAGGATCCCCGGCACGTCGATCTTCCCGCGGCCCAATTCCACCGGGGTGTCGGTCTTCGCGCCAACCAAGGCCACGGAATCCTTGAGGTGGAAATCATACAGCCGGCTGGCGCACGTGCGGATCGCCGGCAATGGATCGGCGCCGGCCCGCGCGGAGTGGCCCACGTCGATGCAGAGGCCGATGCGCGGATCATACGGCTGGACCGCCTTCCAGGCCTGCCACGGCGTGGGGTATAGGTCGTCCTCGGGTCCGTGGTTATGGATCGCCAATTTGATATCGTAGGTCCGGACATAGCGCTCGATCAGCGGAAAGGCATCGGCCGCGGGCTTGCAGGTGATCACGCGCAGGCCGGCCGCGCGGCCGTTTTCAAAGACCCGGCGCACCACCGCCTCGTCGTTGGGCAGATCGGTGACGCCCGTGCTCATGACCTCGATGCCGGCCGCCCGGAACGCGGCCACCGCCGCCAACACCGGTTCGGGCGGCCCGTCCATCGGCGCATGGGTCCGGAACACCGACACATAGCCGATGTGCAGGGTGCGCAACGCCGCGACCGCGCGCTCGAGCGAAAGGGCGTGCAGCGAATACGCCGCGACCCCGAGCTTGAGGCCGCTCTGGGGGGTGGCGGGCGCGGACGAAACGGCCGCGGCGCGCGCCGCGGACGCGCTCAGCAGCGGCCAACCGACCGCGGCGAGACCCAAAGCGTGGAGCGCGTCGCGGCGATTCAGGCCGGAATGGGATGGACGATTCGTCATAAATTTCCCCGGCGCACTTCCGCCAGAAGCCGATCGGCCCCCCGCCAGGCGAGCGCCATGATGGTAAGCGTGGGATTCTTGTCGGCGTTGGAGCAGAAAGTGGCCCCGTCGGCGATCAAGACATTCGGCGCGTCCCACAGCTGGCCCCAGGGATTGGTGACCGAGGTGTCGGCACGCGCGCCCATGATCGCCCCGCCCACCCCATGCGTGACGTGCCCGCCGGGCAGGATGTCCCCGCGGCCGCTCGGATCCGGCCGACTGGTCACCCGCCCGCCCATCGCCTCGATCAGATCGGCAAAGGTCCGCTGCATATGGACCGCCTGGCGGATTTCGTGCGCCGACCAGTCCCAATGGAAGCGCAGCACGGGCACGCCCCAGCGGTCCGTCACGGTCGGATCGAGTTCGCAGAAGCAATTCGCATTCGGGATCATTTCGCCGCGACCGGAGAAGCCCACGAAGGAGCCGTAGTAGCGGCGCACGTCCTCCTTGAAGCGCCGGCCGTAGCTGCCGCGGGTCAGGCCCTCCAGGCCGGCCGCGGTCCCGAGCGAGGGCAG
>CAZWMF010000040.1:7202-13071 GCA_964634535.1 uncultured Opitutaceae bacterium
AGGGTTCGGCCGATCGAGAATTCGATATGATAGCCGCGCGCGAAGCCGAGCCGGCCCGCCCGCTGTTCGCGGTGGAGCCACCACGGGGCGTAGACGTGGTCGCCGCCCGCCCCGTCCTCGTTGAGCGGCGGCAGACCCTCGAGCAGCGGGATCTGCCCATTGAGCGAGGATCCGACCGTATCCATGAGGTAGCGGCCGAGCAGCCCGCTCGAATTGCCCAACCCCGCCGGGAACGCGGCCGACTTCGAATTGAGCAGGATGCGGACCGACTCGCAGGAACTGGCGCCGAGCACCACCGCGCGGGCCGCGATCCGCCGGTCCCGGCCGGTCGCCTTGTCGATGAAAATGACGCCGGTGGCCCGCCCGTCCGGACCGTGCGTGACCTCGCGAACCATGGCGTCAGTGAGAATATCCAGCCGGCCCGTGGCCAGGGCCGGCGGCAGGTGCACGGTTGGCGATTGGTAATTGGCCCGGATCGCGCAGCCGCGGCCGCAATGGGTGGCCCACAGACAGGCCGAGCGCTGGCGCATGGATTCGGCCACGATCCGCTGGGCGCCCGGATTGCCGGGATGGAGCAACGCCGGCAGCCGATCCGCGTCGAGCCGCTGGGAGAGGACCGCCCGGTGCGCGGGCACGATGGCCAGGCCCAGGCGGCGGCCGCGATCCCGCGCCAAGAGTTCGCCCAGCCGCGGAGCGGGCGGCGGCAGCAGGATGCCGGGCGGCGAATCGGGGCAGTTCTCGATCCCGTCGGCCCCGCCGTAGACGCCCACCAGCATCTCCACCTTGTCGTAATACGGCGCCACATCCGCGTAATCGATCGGCCAGTCGATGCCCAGGCCGTCGCGCTGGCGCGGTTTGAAATCGTCCGGGCCATTGCGCAGCGCAACCCGCGCCCAGTGGTTCGTGCGTCCCCCGAGCATTCGGGCCCGCCAATACATGTACCGCTGCTCGGGGGCCGCGGAGGCACAGGTGTACGGCTCGCCCGGCACCTCCCAGCCCCCGCCCACCGTCGCATCGAAATAGCCCAGGGGCTTGTCGGGCGTCGCCTCGCCGCGCAGGGGCGCTTCCGCGTTGGTCTGAAACATGGGCGTCTCGCGGACCGGGTCGTAGTTGCGCCCGCCCTCCAGCATGAGGACGTCGACGCCCTCGAGCGTGAGCACATACGCGGCCTGGCCGCCGGCCGCCCCGGAACCGACGACCACGACGTCGTAGGCGGACTTGACCGAATCGGGGGTGACGTAGGCCATGGGGTGGCGGCGGAGCGCGCCGCCGCTAGACCAAAGACGACGATCGGCCGCAATGACAATGCCGAAAACCGGCCGCCGCGGCCCGGCCGGAGCGCCGACCGGCGGAACCCGCTTAGGGGCAAGCCTCTGCTGCGATCGGCAATCGCACCGTAAACCGGCTGCCCCGCCCGGGACTCGTTTCCACCGCCACCGTTCCGCCGTGCTCGTGGACGATGCCCCGGACCACCGCGAGCCCCAGACCCGCTCCCGCCCGGCCGGGCTTCGTCGTGAAAAACGGCTCCCACAGGCGGGCGCGCACCTCGGGGGCCAGGCCGACTCCAGTATCTTCGACTTCAATACAGACCTGCCGGGCCCGGCCCGGGTGGCCGCCCGGCGGATCGTCCGCCGGGTCCGCGGCCACGCCGGCCCGCAGGCGCAATTGCCCGCCCTCGGGCATCGCCTCCCGGGCGTTGACGCACAGATTCAGGAGGGCCTGGTAAAGTTGGCTGGCATGTCCGCAGACCCGGGGCAGATCCCCGGCAATTTCCGCCGTGCAGCGGATATTGGGGGGAAAGGACGCGCCCGCCCAGCGCTCGATATCCTGGAGTACCGGGCGCAGGTCCACCGGAACGGCCGAAGCGTGGCCGCCCCGGGCGACCGCCAGGATTTGGCGGACCAGGCCGGCGCCCCGATTGGCGCGATGGACGATCGCGTCCAAGACCGCCCGATCCGCCGGGTCGGCGGTGCGTTCCCGCAGCGCGCTCACCCCGAACAGGATCGGGGCGAGAACGTCGTTCAAGTCGTGGGCCACGCCGGCCGCCATCAAGCCGACGTGTTCCAGTCGCTGAGCCCGGAGGACCTGCTCTTCCATCCGCCGGCGTTCGCCGACGGCGACGATGATACTCATCTGGGCCTGCGGCCGGCCCTGCTCGTCTCGGACCAGGGTGCGGTGGTCCTCCACCCGGACCGGTCGGCCCGCCCGGTCCCGCAGGCACAGTTCACCGAGCCACGCCCCCCGTTCGATCGTGGCGCGGCCGGCCGCGTAGAGACGCGGCCCCGCCTCGGGCGAAAATAGTTCGATGGCGAGCCGGCCGATCGCCTCCGCCGCCGTCCAGCCGAATAGTCCGGCGGCGCCCTGGTTCCAATGGATGATTCGATTCTCCAGATCCAGGACGACCGTCGCCAGCGGCGACCGGTCGACCTGGATCCCAAATTCGAGGCGCCGCCGATCCTCCGAGCTCGCCTCGGCCCGGTCCGGTGCGGCCGGGAGGACCGGCCGGTCGACGGCGGCGAGTGCACCCGCCCGAGCGGACTTCGACCAGCGGCTCACCGCGCTTCTCGATCGCAGGGTTTTCACCAGAAAAAGAAGAGTTTGGTCGGATCCAGGAAATCCAGATTCGGCATTTTGGGCACGACTCGCCAGACGGTGGCGTAGCGCGACCACGGACCCACGACCTCGCCGTCGTAGAGGACGGACCACGGGGCGCCCGGTTGCTTGACCCGATTGGCCAGCCGCCGTTGGAACGCCTGGTGGCCCTCCTCGCCGGCGAAATACAGGGATCGGCGCTCGAAATAGTGCGAGACTTCGCGGCTCGCGCCAAAGAGCTTATAGAGGCTGACCACAAATTCGTGCCGCGAAAGTTCCACCGCCGCGCGCGCCACGGCGATCTTGAACGTCGCGCCCGCCGAATAGCCGTAGCCGACGTGGCCGGAACCCGCCCGCCGGTAGAGCACGGCGATTTCGCCAAAATCGGCGGTGTGCTTGAGGCGCAGAGCGGTGACGCCCAGTTTCGTCCCTTCGACCGCGGCGTCGAAATGGCCGGACCACCAGGACACGAGCGCCCAGCGTTCCAAGGCCTCGTAATAGGCCTTGGTTCTCGCCTGGCCTTTGTAAAAGCCGGGATAGGCCGCCATCCCATTGGTGGAGTTGTCGATATGGAAACCGTAACGTGCGGCATCGGGGCTTTGGGAGACGGCGTGGTAGGCCCAGCGCTCCAGTGCCTCGGAGACGGCCATATGCCGGGCCACCTGGGCCGAGGCGTTGGCCCCGGTGCCGTCGGCATTGCCGTAGACGTTGAGTTCGGGTTTACCCGCGATCAGCCCCGAGCGCAGGAAGGCGTTGGCCTGGTGGACCACCTTGCCGAGCACCTCCACCGTACCGGTGGTGATCCGGTCGATGGGTCCCCCGGACGACGCCAGGATGTCGCGGTAATTGAGCGCGGCCAAGCTGAGCATGGCGCGAGGCTTCCGCGTTACGCCTACACCCGCGCCGTGCGCTGGGCCGGATCGATCACAAAACAGGACATGCCGGGTCCGCCGCTGGGCGAGAGCCGGTTGGCCGGCGCGGCTTTCGCGGTGGGGCGCAGCCCGTCAAACTTTTCTGCTGCACGCGCGGCCCCGACCGCCAAGCATCCGGTGGAAACCAAGGCCAGGACGAGAGAGCAATATTTTTTCATCGCGTGAAATCATGCCGGCTTCCGCCGGGCCCCGCTATGGGCCCGTCCCAGGGATTCCCCGTATCGGTCTACGGGATAAACCTGAGCGTTCTCTTTGTTCTCCTCGGGCTCTTCGCCGGCCCCGCCCGGGCCGCGCCGCTGGAAACCTCCCCGGTGCTGGCCAGCTTCGGCCCGGACCAACTCAGCGGGGAGACGCGCATTTGGCAGTTTGCCGAAAGCGACTCCCACCAGATCATCGCGGCCGGCACCCACATCGGTTTTTACGATCGGCACCGCTGGACGTTTCTGGCCCAGCCCGAAAGCCTCGCGCTTCGGCTGCTGCTGCCGGTGGGCCCGCGCCTCTGGGTCGCCGGCATCGGCGAAATCGGGTGGCTCGACCTGCCCTTGTCCGCCGCCAGCGCCTACCACCGTCTACCCGTGCCAGGATTGGCCGCCGACGCCGATATTTGGCACTTGGCCTGGATCGACGGAAAACTGGTGGCCACGACCCGGGAGGAACTCTGGTTCATCGCGCCCGACAGCCCAAGTCCGCCGAAGCGTGTGCCGCTGCCCAATACGCACCGGCTGTTCCTGCTGACCGACCGCCAACAGGCCTTGGTCGCCCAACCGACCGACCGACTCTGGCGGATCGTCGGGACGGACCTCGTGCCCTACGCGCCGCCCCCGGCCCTGCAGAACGATCAGAACTGGATCTGGATGGACGACGGGTATATCCTCACCACGCGGCATCTCTATCGGCGGCAGGGGACCGATGCCGTTCCGGTGGCGGACGTGACCGCCCTCAACGACCACGTCATCACGGCGGTCGCCCGTTGGGGCGATCGCTTCGCGATCGGCACCGCGGACCGCGGACTGGCGTTGCTCTCGCCCCGCGACGGCCGCTACGCGCTCGTCACCCGCGCCAGCGGGCTGCGCACCTTGGAGATTGCCTCCGTCCACCCCGACAGCGCGGGCCGCCTTCTGCTCGGCTGCGCCGATGGCATCTCCGTCCTGCTCCCGCCCGCGGTCGGTCGGTCCGTGACCTTTCCGGATCCGATCGTCGACGTCCTCGCCGACGGTCGCAATTGGATCGTTAACTACGAAGACCAGGCGCTCGAGCTCGATCCGGCCGGCCGCGAATTGCGCCGCTACCCCCACGCCTTCGCGCTCACCGAAACCTCCCACGGCCTGGCGGTCGGGCTATGGCGCAAGACCCGGGTCGGCGACCAAGTTTTCGATACCCCGCCGAACCGGGCCGACTACATCCTCGAATTGCCGAATGCGCACGTCCTGGCGATCTCCCTCAACCAGGCCTACGACATCGATCCGGCGGCCGGCGCCGTCCGGCTGGGCGGACGCTCGCCCACGAATGTCAACAGCGCGATCCTGATCGGCGACGAGATTTGGATCAGCACATCGACCGGCGATATCTTGCGCGGCCAATCCCGGATTCCGTACGACTTCCACCCCGTTTTCCATATTTCGGTCGGCCGGGATGTGACGCTCGCCCGGCTGGGCCAAACGCTCGTCGGTTCCACCACCCACGGCATTTTTGCCGGCCCGGCGGGCGCGCCGGTCGCGGGCACCGCCGGATTGACCGACCCGTATTTCGCCGCGGCCGGCGAGACGCTTTGGCTGCTCGGCCGGCAGCGCAACCAGTGGCGGGTCGGGTCGCTCGTAAACACGCCGACTGGCGTCATCTGGCGGCTGGTAAATGCGAAGGGACTGGGCGGCCTCGGCAAAATCCGGTCCTTCCGCGCCACCGCGGACGACCTGCTGATCGGCCACGACTCGTCCCTTCTGGCCTTGAACGTGGCCGCGCTGGGGCCGGTCCGGGATCCGCCTCCTCCCGACGTCGCGGTCCGCATCGACGATCGGCGGCTCCCGGCGGATCGGCCGGTGGTCGTCGAACCGGGCAGTCGCATCGGCTTCGAGCCGTTCCAAGATTACGATCTGTTCGAGGAACGACCGCAGTTCGAATACCGGCTGGCCCCCACGGAATCAGACTGGCGGGTGGCCCCGCCGGACGGGGGCATCGCCTACACCGCCCTTTCGTCGAATGCCTACACCTTCGAGGTCCGCACGACGGTGCTCGGGCGCACCAGCGCGGGCGCGGGCACCCCGTTCGTGGTGTTGGCGCCCTGGTTTCGCCGACCGCTCGCCGTCCTGCTTTACGCGGTGACCGGTGCGATCGGCGCCTATGCCCTC
>CAZWMF010000041.1:0-13071 GCA_964634535.1 uncultured Opitutaceae bacterium
AGGGTCCGCCGAGATCATTGCCATGCCGCTCCAACTGACCGCCATCGACCAGCCATGAATCCCACCCAACTCTCGTTGTTCGGCGATTACACCGACGATCTGGATGTGGCGCTTCGTGCGGTGAGCAATCAAGGAGTCAAACACGCCCACTATCAGTCGTTCGTCCGCGAGGTGATCTCGAAGACGCTCGGCCACCGAATGGGCAACTTGATACTCTGCGCCGCGCCGGCAGGAATCCTCGCTGACGAGTTGATCGAAAGCGTCCGGACCGGACTGGAAAAGGAGTACGAGTCCCTCACCGGCACGTCCTTCCCCGGTCTCTCGATAATCAACATGCCGTCCAGTTGCCGGCGGAAACCGGGTGCATACTCAATCCTGGAGTCCTACCAAACCTCCGTCGAAACACCCGGCATCGTGCATCGTCGCCCGCCGCAGTTTCAGTTGGAAATGGATTCGGCAATTCTGATCCAAAACCAATTCGCGACGATCTCCGGCCTGATTCAGCGCCGTCCCTCGGCCGTCTATGTTTTCAAGAACGCTCACCTACTTCGGTCCCATGATTCGGGTGATGAGAAGGCGATCGATGCGCTGCAAACCATCGCGGAAATCGCGAACAACTCCAAGCGAACCCACATCCTAATCGGACGGACGAACGTGGTCCTCGACTGGCTGAAGATCGGCACGATTGCGAGCGCCACATCCCCGTGTTTGCTCCCGCCATACGATCCCGATATCGCCGTGGACCGGGCCAACTTCGCCGCAATTCTGAAGGCCTACGATAATAGCCTGCCATGGGAGTCTGGGCAGTCCCTGATCCAGCACGTCGACGAAATCAACCATGTGGTCTGGGGTTGCCCGGACCGGTTGCGGAAATGGATCGTACAGGCCCTCTGTAAGGCGCGGGCTGATCGGGAACGTGTCTTGACGTGGAAGCGCATGGTCTCGACGCGCCTGTTACCGGCCGAGACCGATGAGGCAGAGGCGGAGCTTCGGGGCGCGCGGAGTTTCCTCGCCGAACCCCCGGGCGAAACGGCAAGTGGCGCAGGCCCGGTTTCGACTCCAGCGCCCCGCGGCAATCCGAGACCTGGTCAACGTAACCCCAATCGCAATGGCCTTGCCGCCTAACCTCGATGGATGCGCTCGAGCCGATTGGAGCGGGCAGTGTCGAATGTGAAAGCCTGAGCAGCTATGTCCAGAGGCTCGCCGCCGAGCACGGCACCTACCCGGGCCAGCTGGTTTTCCGAATCTTCGCCTGGATTGAAGCCGCTCAGCCGGAAAAGATTGGCAGCTGGGCCCGTCACTCCGGGCGGGTCCGCCTCGGATGCAGCAACAATTCAGGGGCACACGCCGACACTTGGCTCCGCTTGCTCCAGAAGTTTACTGGCCGGGCCGATCTGTCGGCCTTGACCACGCGGAGGTGGGATAACCTATTTCCAACTCGAGGTTTCCAAGCCTCATCGCTGTATTGGTGCCCGGCGTGTTTGGCCGAGGATACGGTTCCTTTCCATCGGCTATACTGGATGATGCAGCCAGGGCGGGTTTGTCCGAAGCACAGAAGATTCCTGCGGTTCACGTGTGTCCGATGCGGGAAGCCGATCCCGGCGTTGCACGATCGCTCTCTCGTTTTACACTGCCCGTGGTGCTTCGCGGACCTGCGCTCCGACGACGCTTCATCCGTGCACCCAATCCCGGGCGACTTCCACGCCTGGTGCGCTGCCGAAGTCTCCACCGTGGTCGCGTTGTCGGCCGACGGTCACCGGTCAATAAATTGGGAGCCCAAGCAAGCGTTCCATCAGCTCGGCGCCACTCGACAAATCGCCTCAGCGGCCACCTTCGGGCGTTTCGTTGGCGTGAACAAACTCACCGCTTGGTACTGGCTCTCCGGGAAATCTCGGCCGTCGCTTCCGGCCTCCCTCCACGTCTTCTACCGCTTTGGGATGAGCCTCGCCGGGCACATCTTTGGAGGGAATACGGAGAAGGTCAGCGTGGCCCCGGCAAGTGGCAGCCAGGGAGAAATCCATCTATCGAGGGTCCGTCACCCCCGCGTAGTCGACTGGACCGCCATGCGCACCGAGCTAGAATCCGAATTGGGACGTCCGCTCGCGGAGGCGCCGACCCTAAGGTCTGTGGCATCGCGCTGCGGCATTGCGTGCCGAAGTCTCCGGATGCACGAACGGGAGTTGTGTCTGAAGATCTCCGCCCGGCGGCGCGCGAGAGTCCGGGAAGAAAAGCGAGTTAGGGAAGAGGCGTTGTCGCGGGAAATCCACGAAGCCCTGCGGGCGTTCGCGGACACCCACGCGGCACCGCGGTGGCGCGACATTGAACACGCTCTGGGACGACCGGGACTCTTCAACAGCCGTTACGCCCGTCTCGTTTTGGAACGCGTTCTCAAATCCGAGGCGCCAACCTGTAACCACAGCAATACAAGCCCGTCAATTGAAGCTTGAGGCGCCAGAATAGGCCCTCAAGTCCGCAGGCGATCACTGGTCGCGACCGTTCGTAAGTCCGATCGCCGCGCTCCTTGGCGGGTTTTTGATTCTGGCCTATCCCGGATTCGAACTCTTTGGCCGTCCTGCCTGGCCGTAGATGCAACCGATTGGCTGCAATGGGCCGCTTACGGTCGGTGAATGGCCTTTCAATGCCACTCGATGAACCTTAGCGGCCACAAAATGGCGCCGAGTAGCCACTAAACGGGAGAATTCGACTGCGCGGCGGCCCGATAAGTTTCCGTTGTCATAACGGTCCGATCGAAAAATCACAGGTTCGCGAAACAGCACTCGTCGAAAATCTCGTAAACCGTTCATCCATCGTCTGGACCTGACGCATCCTCTGGCCGAAATTGAAATGACGCTACCTCTGGCCGAAACGGCCACTCGATGCGTCACTCATCATTTGGCAATACGACGATTTGATCGCTGGCGTCCCCAAGGGGATTCGAACCCCTGTTCTCACCGTGAAAGGGTGGTGTCCTGGGCCGGGCTAGACGATGGGGACCAACCGCGGAAAGGAGGAACGTACATGCCTGGATTTGGCGGGCAAGGACTTTTTCCCGGGCCTTCGGCCGGGGTTCGCGCCGGCCAATTCTCGGGGTTTACTTTTTGCCGAGGCGCGGTTTGCTGCAGAACGCATGAATGCTTCCGAAATAGAGAAAACCCTCCCCCACGAAGCGGTTCAGACGATCGAGGGGGTCCCCTACCCGCGCATCGGATCCGGCAAGGTTCGTGAAATCTTCGATTTGGGCGATGCTCTGCTGCTGACGGCCACCGATCGGTTGTCCGCGTTCGATGTGGTGCTGCCGGACGGCATTCCGGGCAAGGGGATCATTCTGACCCAGATGAGCTTGTGGTGGTTCGCGCAGACCGGGGGAATCGTGGCGAACCATCTGTTCGCAAATCAGGCCGGCGAGTTTGCCCGGCGGGGCATTGCCGGGCGGGATCTGCGGATGCGCAGCATGGTCGTGCGCAAGCTCAAGCCGCTCACGATCGAGTGCGTGGTCCGGGGGTATCTGGTGGGCAGCGGCTGGAATTCCTATCAGAAGGACGGCTTGGTTTGCGGCATCCGGCTGCCGGCCGGGCTTCGGCAGGCCGACCGGCTGCCGGAGGCCATTTTCACGCCGACCACCAAGGCGCCCAAGGGCCAGCACGACGAACCGATCGACGACGCGGGCGGAGAGGCGGCGGTCGGGGCGGATCTGTACCGGACGGTCAAACGGTTGAGCCTGGCGCTGTATCGCTTTGGCCATGACCGGGCGGCCCAGGCGGGGATGATCCTCGCCGACACCAAATTTGAATTTGGCACCGATGCGGCCGGGCAGGTGGTCTTGATCGACGAAGTGCTGACCCCCGATTCGTCGCGGTATTGGCCGGCCGACGCCTATGCGCCGGGCCGCTCGCCGCCGAGCTACGACAAGCAGTTTGTGCGCGATCACCTGCTCGCGATCAAATGGGATCAGCGGCCGCCCGCGCCGCGTTTGCCGGCCGATATCGTCGGGCGGACCCGGGAAAAGTACCTGGCGGCCCTGCGCAACCTGGTCGGGCCGACGGCCTGAGCTACTGCATCACGCCGGATTCCCGGGTGCTCACCGAACGACGGCGGGCCCGCAAGAGCTCGCGGCGGAGCCAGTCCAGGGCGGCGTTCACCGCGCGGGGCTTGATCGCCTTGCGCGGACCGGGAAAGGATAGGCTCTTCGCCCAGGCGCCGTGGGGCGCGTGCAGGGCGACGAAGATGGTCCCGACGGGATTCTGCCCATGGCCCTCGCAGGGGCCGGAAAAGCCGGTGATGGCGAGGGCGTAGTCGGCGCCCAGCTTCTCCGCGGCCCCGGTGGCCATCGCCATGGCCGCCTCGTCGCTGGCGGCCCCGTGCTGGAGCAGCAGGCACTCGGGGATGTCCAGCAGCTGGACGGCGCCGTCGTTGGCGTACGACACGCAGCCGCCGGCAAAGAATTTCGAGGCCCCGCACACGTCGTTGAAGGCGTTCACCAGGAGTCCGCCGGTGGCGGTCTCGGCGACCGCGAGCCGGCCCTCCTGGGCGCGCAAGAGGTCGGCGCAGACTTTGGCCAGCGAATCGTGGCCGAGGCAGACGACATCCTCGCCGAGCAGCTGCACGCAGTCGGCGACCACCCCGTCGAGCTGGGCGGCGCTCAGGCGACCGCTGGGGGAACTCAGGCGGCAATCGACATGCCCGGCGTGCGCGCAGAAGGCCACGCTCAGGGCGTCGCCGTGCCGGTCGAACACCGGCTGCAGCCGGGTTTCGAGCAGCGACTCGCCCACGCCCGCCGTGCGTATCTGAATATAGGATTCGCCGGGCAATAGCAGGCCCCGCGCGGTCAGCCGGGGCAGGACTTGATCGAGAAACATGGGCTGCAGCTCGTTGGGCGGGCCGGGCAGCAGGCAGACGATCTTGCCCGCCACCTCGACCCAGAGGCCGGGGGCGGTGCCGTTCGGGTTCGGCAGCACCTCGCCCTGTTCGAAGCGATACGCCTGCTTCAGGTTGTTGCCGGTCGGCTTGCGGCCGAACTGGGCGAAGCGCTCCAGGATGGTCCGTTCGATCGCCGGATCGAACACGAGGCGAAGGCCGAGCACTTCGGCCACGGCCTCGCGGGTCCGATCGTCGCAGGTGGGCCCCAGTCCGCCGGTCGTGATGACGACATCGGCCACGGCCAGGCTCGCCCGCAGTTGCGCGGCAATCGCGGCGGCTTCGTCGGTGATCGTGACGTTGCGCTGGAGTTGCACGCCGCGGCGGCCCAGGGCCGCGCCGATGAATGCCAGATGGCTGTTGGCGGTCAGCCCGAGGAGCAGCTCGTCGCCCAAGGTGAGCAATTCATAGCGGAGTTGGGCCACGGGCTGGGCGGGGGCTCCATTGGGCGAAATCGAGACCATGCGGCGGGGAGGGTGATTCTCGGCCAGATTAGGCGGTTTTTGGAAAAATGCCATTTCCGCGTTTAAGTTTCAGCCCGGCCGGGGCACAGTGGCGCCGGATGGATCGGCCAGTGAATCTGAAGGAAAAGGTCCGGCGGCTGCCGGACGCCCCGGGGGTTTACCTGATGAAGGACCGCCTGGGCCGGATCATTTACGTGGGCAAGGCCCGCAGCCTGAAACGGCGGGTCGCTTCCTATTTCCAGCCCGGGCGGGCCCGGACGGTCACCCAGCCGAAGATCCGCGCCTTGCTCGACCTGATTGCCGACTTTGACATCCACGAGGTGCGCTCCGAACCCGAGGCGCTCCTGTTGGAGGGCAAGCTGATCAAGCAGTGGCGGCCCCGGTACAACACCGACTTCATCGACGACAAGCGCTTCCTGCTCGTGCGCATCGATCTCGGCGAGACCTTGCCCCGGTTCCGGCTGACCCGGCTGCGCAAGGAGGACGAATCGCGGTACTTCGGGCCGTTCGCCCACAGCGGACTCTTGCGCAAGACGCTGGCGCAGATGCGCCGCCAGTTCGGCATTTTGCTGGGCGATGCCAATCCGCGCCAGCAGCCCGACGGATCGTGGCAACTGTACGACGACGTGCGGCGAGAATTGTACGGCTTCCCCAATCAGGTGACGGCCGAGGCGTATCGCGCGCGGGTGGAGGCGGCCTGCGGGTTCCTCGAGGGCAAGTCCCGCGAATGGCTGAAGCTCTTGAAGACCGAAATGGAAACGGCGGCCGGTCGGGAGGAATTTGAAAAGGCCGCGCAATTGCGCGATGTGATCACGGCCCTGGAGGGGACCTTGGCCAAGACCCGCCGGTTCGAGCGGCGCGATCCCACCGCGGTCGATCCCGACGCAACCGCCCTGCGCATGCTGGCCGAGGCGCTGCAACTGGCGCAGCCGCCGCGGGCCTTGGAGTGCTTCGACATTTCCCATATTTCCGGCACGTTCGTGGTGGCTTCGATGGTCCGCTTCCGCGACGGCCGGCCGGACAAGGCGCAGTACCGCCGCTTTCGGATCCGCAGCTTCGTGGGCAACGACGATTTCCGCGCGATGGAGGAGGTCGTGGGCCGCCGGTACCGACGGATCCGGGCGGAAGGCCGGCCGCTGCCCGACCTGATCGTGATCGACGGCGGGGCGGGCCAGGTGGGCGCGGCCCTGAAAGCCTTCGTGGCCGCCGACGTGCCGCCGCCGCCGCTCGTGGGCCTGGCTAAGAAAGCGGAAACCATCGTCTTCCCGGATGGGCGCCCCGCGCTCCAGCTGCCCCTCACCCACCCGGGCTTGCAGCTCTTGCAGCGCCTGCGCGACGAGGCCCATCGCTTTGCGAACACCTACAATGCCGATCTGCGCTCGCGCAAGATTCGCGAGTCCCTGCTCGACGACCTGGAAGGCCTGGGTCGGGTGCGGCGGGCGGCGCTGCTCGCGGCCTTCGGCGGCATCGATCGGCTGAAGGCGGCCAGCGTCGAGGCGATCGGGGAGGTGCCGGGTTTCGGGCCCAAGCGGGCGGCCCTGGTCCATGGGTTTTTGCATCGGATAGCCCCGCCGCCGCCGAGCGGGGACTCTCCGGAGGTCATTGAGACGGCGGACTCCTGAACTTATGCGCTGGACGAAACTTCTGCTCTGGGGATTGGCTGGGACGACGGCGGCGCGGGCCGAGGTGTCGTTCGGGCCATTGTTTGCCGACCGCGCGGTCCTTCAGCAAGGCGTGCCGCTGCCGATTTGGGGAACGGCGGCGCCGGGCGAGCGGGTGAGCGTGCGTTTTGCGGGCCAGCGGGTGTCCGCGGAAGCGGGACCGGATGGTCGCTGGATCGTCGTTCTGACTCCGCTCGGAGCCACGGAAAACGCGGAGGATCTGACCGCCACCGGGCGGACCACGGCCACCGCGCGAGACGTGGTCGTCGGCGAAGTCTGGCTCGCCTCGGGCCAGTCCAACATGGAGTTCACGGTGGATTCTCCGGATAGCGACATCTTCCGGGTGGACAACGCCGAGGCGGAAGTCGCCGCCGCGCATTTCCCAATGATTCGGGAATTCACGGTGGGCCGCCAGGCGGCGGCGGCGCCGATCGCGACGGCGGCCGGCGCCTGGACCGCCTGCACGCCCGAATCGGTCCGGCAATTTTCAGCGGTGGCCTACTTTTTTGCCCGGTCGCTCCATAAGCGCCTGGGCGTGCCGATCGGAATCGTCAACAGCACCTGGGGAGGAACGCCGGTCGAATCCTGGATGAGCCCGATGGCCATGGCATCGGAGGCGGGATTCTCGGTGGTGGGCGAGCGTTGGCGGCGCGCGATGCGGGCTTATCCGAAGGCCAAGGCCGATTGGGATGAGAAGACCGCCGTATGGACGCAGGGTCGGGACGCCGCTCTCCGCAAGGGTCCGACCGCGTTCGCCGTGTACCTCCATGAACATCCCAGGCCGGGCGAACCGCCCGGGCCGGACAGCAAGTCGACGCCGATGTCGCTCTTCAATGGAATGATTAACCCGTTGCTACCTTTTGGGTTACGTGGAGTCATTTGGTACCAGGGCGAAGCGAATGTCGGACGGTCATCTGAATACCAGGCGCTATTCTCGGCCATGATCACCGCGTGGCGGGCCCATATTGGCGAGGGGGACTTGCCCTTCTATTGGGTGCAGCTGCCGAACTATGCCGATCCCTACGATGCCTCCCAGATGGGTTGGGCGCTTTTGCGCGAGGCCCAACACCGGACCCTGGGACTGCCGAATACGGGTGAAGTCGTCGCGATCGATGTCGGCGATCCCAAGAACCTGCATCCCCGCAATAAACAGGAAGTCGGCCGCCGGCTTGCCCTCGTCGCCAAGGCGCAGGTCTATGGGATCGCCGACGACTGGTCGGGACCGGTGTTCGACCACGCGGTCCGCGACGGGCGAGCGCTGCGGGTGTTCTTCCGCTTTGCGGATACGGGCCTCACCGCCGGAGCCCGGCCGCTCCAGTCGTTTGAAATCGCCGGCGCCGACGGCGTGTTTCATCCGGCGTCGGCCGCGATTTCCGGGGACACGGTCGTGGTGAGTTCGCCTTTGGTCGCGGACCCGGCCAAAGTACGCTACGCTTGGCGGGACGCGCCCGATGCGAACCTGTTCAACGGCGCCGGCCTGCCGGCCGCGCCGTTTCGCAGCGACGAGCCGGGTTACTGACTGACGTCGTAGACTTCCACCAGGACCTGGCCCACTCCGCCGGAAGCGCTGGTCGCCTCGGCGACATAGCTGCCGGGCTGCAGGGTCATGACCACGGCGCTATCGGCGCTGCCCACCGGTAAGGTGAAGGCACCGGTCGCCGCTTCGGCCTGAGCCACGGTGAAGTGCGATATCGGATCGGACGTAAAAGTGCCCCAACCGGTGTTGGTGGCGAGCAGCGTATCGCCGGGACTTGTGTATACGCTGATGACCGGATCGGCCAATGCGTTCGTGACTCCGTAGTTGAACAAAGTCGGACCCACCCCACGAATCAACACGGTTTTTGCAGTCGTACCTCCGATGACGAAACCACCGAGCACCGGATCGGCCGCGTCGAGATAGCCCTGACTGGACAGGTTCATGAGGTGTTGCGAAACCGCCATGGGCGCCAAGTCGGCGTCGTAAACCTCGGCCAGAACGACACCGCTGGTTCCGTCCTGGCTGCTTACGTGCAACGTGTAGCCGCCCGGCGGGAGGGTGACGACCGTGGCCGCGTCAGCGCTCGGCCCAATGAACGGGAAGGCCCCCACACGAGCGAACACCTTTTGGATTTCCGAGGTCACGTCCCAGGCCTTGGCCGTGAGGATAAGCTGGCCGGTGGAATTGTAGAGCGTGAGCACCGGGTAGGTGAGCCCATTGCTGATGTCGAAGGCCGGCGTTCCGGTCAGGGACGGCCCGACCGCGCGCAGGAGCACGGCCTTGGGTTGCGTGCCGCTGATGAAGAAACCGTCCGTCAGGATGTTTGAACCCGTGACAGTGGCCCGGGTGGATACATTCAGCAGACGCGTATATGGCGCCACCGTGGGGCCGCTGGGCGCCGTCGCCACCACGGTGAGGGTCAACTGAATCGTGCTCACATTCCCGAAAGCGTCGGTCAGGGTGATCGGATATTGGTAGGTGCCCGGCGCAGCCGTCACCGTGCCGGAGATCGCGCCGGTGCCGGAGTTGATCGAGAGACCTGTATTCGCGTAAAGGGTGGGCGCTTGGTAATTGGTCGGCGAATTGGTCGTGGTGATCGCATCGTAGAACGTTGAACCGGCCACGGCGGTCACGTCGGTGACGCCGATGGCGATCGCCGGCACGAAGAATTGCTGCGTCGTCCCGAAAGAGCCGGCGGACGTGTACTGCGCACCGACCGCGGCGCCCAACGCCCGGAAATAGGTGAATCCGTCCTGGAGGTAGGGCGTCGCCCCCGTAAAGGTCCAGGTGTTGGTCAACCCCGTGGCATCGCGGGTGGCCGCGCCGATCGACACCCAGCTGGAGTCATCGGGGGAAACCTGGATCGTGACGCCGGAGAATTCCGAGGCCGCGCCGCTCAGGGCGTAGGTGAGCGTGTTGTGGTCGCTCGACATCGTGATGCTCTGGGTCACCGCACTCGCGGCGGCGATACGGGCGATTCCCGGGCGCGGCAGGCCGCCGACATTGGCGAAGGTCCCGCCGAGCACGAGTTTGCCGTCCGGGGCCATCGCCAGGGCGGTCACGTTGCCGTCGGCATTCGGATCGAAGGCCGCGTCGACCAGAAGTTGCGGCACATTGGACGTCGGCACGCTCCAGGCCAGGCGCGCCAGATGGTTGCGGGCCACCGTGGCTACGCCCGTCGTCGAATTGACGATCGTGAGTCCGGTGACGTGGGTGAACGCCCCCCCCAGGATAATCGCGTCGAGGCTGATGGGATGGGACAAGCCGGTGTTGAAGGCGGAGTCGTTGTAGGGCAGCGAGGAATTTTGGAGGACGATCGCATTGACTGCGCCGTCCGGGGTAATCGCAAAGGTCGGGTCGACCGCGCCCGCCGCCGTGATGCGCGCCAGGTACGGTTGGGCGGCGCCGGACACGGTCGTAAAGCTGCCGCCAATCAAGAGCGAGCCGTCGGGTTGCACCGCTACCGTCGCGACGTTTCCGTTGGGGTTGGCGGTAAACGCGGCATCCAACGAGCCGTCGGCATTCAACCGCAGGAGGAAGGGCGTCGTCGGCCCACCGTTAGTGGCCGTGGGGGCGAGGCTGGCAACCACGATCTGTCCATTCGGTTCGATGGCCACCGAACCGATCGCACCGGCGACCGTCGGGGCAAAGCTCGCATCGAGGGTCCCGTCTGCGTTCAGGCGCGCAAGATAGGCTTTGGCGACCGCGCTCTGGCCGGTTCCAGCGACATTCTGAAAGGCTCCGCCCACGATAAGGCGGCCCAGCGAATCCACGGCCACCGCATAGACCGCCCCATCCACGCTAGCCGTAAACGTCGTGTTCAGCGTGCCATCGCCGTACAGTCGGGCGATGTTATTTACGTTGGGATTGGTGGCGCTGGCGGTGGTATTGCCACCAACCAGACCGATCCCATTGAAGCTCCCCCCGACGTAGATGGATTCGTCGCTGCCGTTGGGCACCACCGCCACCGCATACACTGGACCGGTGGCGTCGGCAAAAAAAGCAGGGTCGTAGGAACCGTCGCTGAAATACCGGACGATGTTGGTCGCGTAGCTGCCGCCGATGTTCGTGAAATTGCCGGCCACGATCATTCGACCATAGGGATCCAGGGCGACGGTGCTGATCGCCACGGCGCCGGCGCCCAATTGACCGGCTTGGAGCGATGGGTCGAGCGAACCGTCGCCATTGAAGAGGGCCAAGTGGTAAGCCGGCGTGACGGTGCTGGAATTGGGATAGGTGATGGTCGTAAACGCGCCGCCGAGCAGGATCTGGTCGGTCGGACTTTGCGGGTTGATTTGGGTCGTGCCCAACATCGTGACTGAATTCACCGGACCGTTGAACTGCGCGGTGAAGCCCTTATCGAAGGATCCGTCGCTATTGAGGCGGGCGAAGAACGCCTTCGGTTCGGCGGCGATGTTGGTGAACCGTCCGGCGACGCCGATTTGGCCGTTGGTCGGATCGACCGCGACCGCAAACACCGGCCCATTCGGGTTCGGGTTGAAATTCTGGTCGAGGGTTCCATCGTTGTTGAGCCGGGCCAAGCCGTTGCGGGGCGTATATTGATATCCGTAGGTCGCCACCGAGGTGGCCGTGGCGGGGACCTGTATCACCTGATAGTAATTTTTGAACACCCCGGAGATGATATACTTGTCATCCGCCGGTTCGACGACGACGGAGTTGATCGTATTGTCGATCGGCGGCGCGAAGGTGGTGTCGTCGGAGCCGTCGGTCAGCGAGACGCGAGCGATGTAGGCCACCGTCGTGCTCACTCCGGTGCTCACGGGAACGATCGAGGTGAAGTTGCCGCAGCAGAGGACGTGCTTGCCATCCGTGTCGAGGGCGATGCCCGAGACGGGGCCACCCGGATTGGGCATGAATGTTGTGTCGATCGTCGCTTGTGAATTGAGCCGCGCCAATCCGCTAATCTCGGTGGTGGTCAGCGACGTTCCGGTGGGATAAGCTCCCAAACCCTGCGTGAATGAGAAGAACTGCCCACCAACCAGAATATCATCTTGGGGATCTTGGATCACCAGCGACTGTACCACCCCGTCGGGCTCGGGATCGTAAACGGTCGGTAGCGTCACCGCCGTCGTGTTGTTTGGATTTAGGACGGGGTAGTCGGGCGGCGTGTTTGGCTTAAGTTGCGTCGTATCCAGCGAACCATTGGGATTGAGGCGAGCCATATAGCCCCGCGGTTGGCCGCAAATATTCGAAAACGAGCCTCCCACGACAATCTGTCCATCGTGTTGGACCGCGATGGCGAGGATCGCGCCATCCGCGAACGTGTTCCCGAAGGTGGTGTCCAGCGAACCGTCGGCGTTCAAGCGGGCCAAATTGGCCATCGTCACGCCACCGACGCTGCTGAACTGGCCGCCGATCAGGATTTTTTGCACGCCGTTCACCGTCTCAAGTGCGGTGACGCCAATGCCGCCATAGGCATTGGGATCGAAATCGGTGTCGATGAGGCCCGTCGTGTCGAACCGTGCGATGCCGCCCCGGGATAATGTGGTCGTGGCCCGCGGACTCGTCGCTTGGGAGAAATTGCCGCCGATAACCACCTTGCCATCCGCTTGCAGGAGGACCGCGTTAACTATGCCATTGAGCGTCGGTACGATGGTCGGATCGGGATTTCCGTCGGGCAAGAGCACGACCAGGTCGCTGCCGTCGGTCGAATTGCCGCCAGCGGTGTTCACGCCGCCGATCTGGCCGCCGAGGATGAGCCGACCATCCGGCCTGAGGACGACCGTCTGGACCGGGGAATTGGCATTGGGGACGAAGGTGGCATCGCGGGAGCCGTCGGCGTTCAGGCGGGCGATAAAATCGTTCGTATATACCGTGTTCGTAGGACTCGCGGCTCCGCCGGGTTGCAGCGTTTGGAAACCGCCCACGATTACGATCTGCGTGTTCGGCAAAACGGCAAAACCGTCGACTGCACCGTTGGCCTCAGGGTCGAAGGCTCCGTCGAGGTTTCCGTTCGGATCGAGTCGCGCGATATAATCGCGTTGGGTCGTCGCTACAGCGGTCTTTGTGACCGTCGTTCCGGAAACCGTGCAGA
>CAZWMF010000042.1:0-12996 GCA_964634535.1 uncultured Opitutaceae bacterium
CTGGCCGCCCAACCAGCCGATGAACGCTCCGACCATGAACACGTCGGCATGGGCGAAGTTGATGAAGCGCAACACGCCGTAGACCATCGTATAGCCGATCGCGATCAGGGCATAAATGGCCCCGAGCGAGATCCCGTTCAGGAGCTGTTGGAGAAATTCGGTCAACGCGGAGGGTGTCGCGACCGGGGCCCGGGCTAGGGCTCGATCTTTTCCAGGAAACGCATCTGGCCGCCCTCGATCTTGATGATGAAGGCCGACTTGGTCGCATTGCGTTCGGGGTCGATCGTGGTCGTCCCGGTCACGCCGACAAAGCCCCGGGTCGCGGCGAGGGCCGCGCGCAATGCCGCCGGCTCGGTTGAGCCGGCCCGCCGGATCGCGTCGGCCAGGACGGCGGCCGAATCATACCCGAGTGCGGCCATCGAATCGGGGGTGTCCCCGTGGTAGCGGGCGCGGTAGCGCTGCACGAAATCCTGCACCGCGGGGGACGGGTAGGTGGCCGAGTAATGCGTGGAGAAATAGCAGCCGTCGACCGCCGCGCCGCCCACCCCGATCAACTCCTGCGATTCCCAGCCGTCGCAGCCGAAAAGCGGAATCGCCAGGCCGAGTTCGCGCGCCTGGATGCAGATCAGGCTCACTTCGGTGTAGTAGCCCGGCACAAAGATCGCGTCGACGTTCGCCGCCTTGATCGCGGTCAGCTGGGCCTTGAAATCCTTGTCGCCGTCCTGATAGGCGAATTGGGCGGCGATCTGCCCGCCGTCGGCCACGTAGCGATTGCTGAAATACTGGACCAAGCCCACGCTGTACGGCGACGAATTGCAGAAGAGGACACCCACCCGCTTCAGGTGCAGGGAGCCCAACGCGAACTTGGCGATCGCCGCGCCCTGGAACGAATCCAGAAAGCAGACGCGAAAGATGTAGTCGCCCTTTTGCGTGACCGTCGGGTTGGTCGAGGCCGGCGAGACCATGGGGATCCTTTCGGCCTGGCAGATGGGCGCGGCCTCCAGGGAGCGGCCCGACGCCACCTCGCCCAGCACCGCCACGACGTGGTCGCGGGCGATGAACTTCTTGATGATGGTGGCCGACTGGCCCTGCTTCGAGCCATCGTCCTCGGTCAGCAGTTCGAGCGGCTTGCCGAGCACGCCGCCGGCGGCATTGACCGCGTCGATCGCCAACTGCGTGCCGTTGTGCGACGATTGGCCGAAGGTCGCCTCCTTGCCCGTGAGGGACGCATATTCGCCGATCTTGATCGTGGCGTCGGCGCCGGGCCCCTGCTTTTGGCATCCCGCGAGCGCGGCCAGGACCAGGGCGGCGGCGGAGAGAACGGCGCGGCGGCGTCGGCAAATGGGCATGGCGCAGAAAAGACGACTGACAGGCGGTTTTCAACCCCTCATAGAGTCATTCCGCGAGTGAACACCTTCGATCGGCATCTTCTGCGGGAGTGGTTGGGCATCCTGGCGCTGGTGCTGGTGGCCATGCTGGGATTTTTCCTGTTCCAGATCTGCTTCGACGAACTGCGCTCGATGCTCGACGCGGGCGCCCACCTGGGCGAGGTCCTGCGGTACCTGGGCGTCACGTTGCCGAGCTACGGGGCGATCATCCTGCCGCTGGGCCTGCTGTTTTCGTTGCTGTACACGCTGACCAAGCTGCACCGGGCCAACGAGCTCACGGCGATGCGCGCGGCCGGGGTGGGCATCCTGCGGATCACGGCGCCGGTGTGGTTCGTCGGGGCCTTGGTCTGCGCGTTGGTCTGGTGGCTCAACGCCTCGGTGGTCCCCTGGTCGGTCGAGCGGTCCCGCGACATCGCGGCGCAGCTGCGCAACCGCCGGGAGGCCCGGACCCTGCCGCCCGACTGGGTGGGCGCGACGACCGACGTCGCCTTCGACGAACCCGAGGCGGGTCGGCTCTGGTTCTTCAATCGGCTGAGCGCGGCGAACGGCCACGGCTACGGCGTGTCGGTCACCGAACTGGGCGAGCGCCACCGCCCGGCGGACCAAATCCTCGCCGCCGAGGCCTGGCGCGATCCGGTGCGCGGCGGATGGGTGTTTCGCGACGGGCGGCTGCTCAGCTTCGACTCCGATTCGGGTGAGGCGGTGAAGAACGCGCCGTTCCACGAGCAATTTGAGCCGGGATTCCAGGAGGATCCCACCTTCATGCTGATCATGAAGAAGCGTCCGGTGGACCTGAGCTTTTTCGAACTGCGCCGGGTGATGCGCTACTACGACGTGGAGAATCCGGCCAAGGCGGTGCCCTTCGCCACGCGTTATTATTCGTTTCTCGCGGACACCCTGGGCCCGCTCATCGTGATCGCGATCGCCATTCCCTTTGCCGTCACCGGCGTGCGCACCAATCCGGTGGTGGGCGTTTCGAAGTCGATCGGCCTGTTCTTCCTCTACTGGATACTGACGGCCGTGGCGGGCACCCTGGCCTCGAAAGGCTGGATCGAGCCCGCCTCGGCGGCGTGGTTGCCCAACGGCGGAATGATCGCCCTGGCGGTTTGGTTTCTGGCGCGCATGCGTTGAGACCGGCCGTCGCGTTGGATGCGGGTTAAGCCACGCTAATTCGATTGGGCTGCGCTGGGATTTCTTATAGATGGATTGGAAGTTGCCCGGCCGCCGAATTGGCAAAACATTTGGTCCGTGCAGGCGTCTCAAGCAATTATGAAGACAAGCTCAAGACTGAGGATCGCCGGAGCGCTCGCCCTGGTCGCCGGCGCGGGGGCGGGCGTGGCCCTCGCGCAATCCGATCTTTCTCAACTTCCTCCGCCTCCGCCGTTTGGCGCAGTTTATCAGACGATCGACAACCCGAATACGCCCGGCGTCGCGAGCGATGGAAATTCGGATCCGGCTCCGGCCCAATCGGTTGTCCAGGGTCAGTTTCCACCGCCGATCCCGGCGGCTCCGCCGGGGGCCTATGCCGACGGCACGATCGCCCAAGGGCCACAGCCGGGTTCGGGTTATGCCTATTCAGGGACAACCTCGGCGCCGGTCGCGGCTTACCCGTACGGCTACAGCCCCGATTACGGAACCGTTTACCCCTATTATTATCCCTATGCCTACTCGGGCGGCTACTACGGACCGAGCCTCTATCTCGGCGCCGGCTGGGGTTGGGGTGGCGGGTGGGGTTGGATCGGCCGCGGTGGCTGGGGCGGCCGCGGTGGCGGCTGGGGCTGGCGCGGAGGCGGTTACCGTGGCGGTGGCCATGGCGGCGGCGGCCGCCACTGATCGCTCCGGACGGCAATCTGCATCGATCGTAACCCGCGACTTGCGAACACGGCGCCGGAAATGCGGCGCCCGATTCGCCGTTTCAGGCGATGGTGCAGCCCGCTAAAGCCATCTGTCGTCGACACCGGCGCTGATCGCCATGGGACTCAGGCCAGGGCCTCGGCCAGCGCGGCGATGATCTCGTCGGTGGGTTCGGCGCCGACGCTCAGGCGCAGCAGGTCGGTCTCGAGTCCGCTGGCGGCGAGCTCGGCCCGGCCCGCTTCGGTGGCCGTGAGGTCGTAGTGCGCCAGATAGATGAACGGACAGATCAGGGTCGTCTTCATCCCGAAACTCGGCCCCTTGGCGAGCCGGAGCCGGTCGTAAAATGGTCCAAGGGGCGTGCGCAACAGGAACGAAATCATGCCGCCGGTGGCGTTCGCCTGCCGGGCGATCTTCTGGAATTCGGCGGTCGAGCGCGGGTGGAGCGCCCAATACACCGCCCTGACCTTGGGGTGGGCCGCCAGGAAGGCCGCGACCCGGGACGTGCTGGCTTCGATTCGCGCCATGACCCCGACGGTTTCGCCGATTTGGGCCGCCAGGCGGTTGAGGTCGCGCGGATACGTCGGCTCCAGGTGGTGGGCGATGCGTCGGCGAAGCTCCGCGGCATCGGGGCGGTCCCGATTCACCACCGCCAGGCCCGCGATCACATCGCCGTCGCTGGCGGTGTACTTGGTCAGGCTGGTGACGAGCACGTCGGCGTGCGGAAGCAAATTCACGCTGTAGATGGAGGCGACGGTGGGATCGAGGATGAGCGCGACGCCGTGGCGGCGGCACAGGCCGGCGAGGGCCGCGACATCCGGAGTTTGGATCAGCGGATTGGTCGGCACCTCGGTGGCGAGGCCGGCGACCCGGGAACCGTGTTCGCCGAGCCAGCGCTCCAGGCCGGGGAGGTCGAACACGTCGGCAAAATAAGCGTGCTCGCCGGGCGGGGCGAACTTCCGGAGGATGTCGATCGTGTCCCGGTACAACCAGCCGAGTTGCACCCACCCGGTGCGCCCGCGGGCCGCCTGAATTTCCGAGACGGCGCGAAACGCCGCGTAAATGGCGTTCATCCCGGAATTGGCGAGCAGCAGATCCTCCGCCGTGGCGCCCGGCAGCCGCGGCAGCAGGTGGCGCCGAATCTCCGCGGCCGCCGCGTCCACGCCGCCCGGGAAGCCTTTTTCCGGATTCGCCGTCAGGCTGAGCCCCCGCCAGAGCAGGATATCCTCGGCCTCCCGCGACGATATGAAGCCGCCGACGTGCTGGAGGTAAAGTTTGGCCTGGGTGGAGATTTCCGGGAGATCCGCGTGAGCCACGCCGTGCACCGGGTCATCGGCAAAGGTCTCGGCGGGCATGCCCAGCCGGCCCAGGTGCGCCGCCAACTCGGCGGCCATGCGTTCGGAGGAGGTGAGCCAAAGCCTGCGCCCCGCCAGTCGGGGCGTCTTGCCCACGATCTCGGCCAACTGACGGGCCAAGGGGTGCACGACGAACCGCGGGTAGCCCGAGGTCATCTGCGCGGTGATCTCGGGATCTTTTTCCTCGTAGCCCCGGATGGCGCGCATCGTGGGAAGGCTGCAGGAAACCGCGTGGGGGCTCGGGGGAATCGGCTGCCCCAAAGGCCTCGGGAATATGGACGGCATGCCCGCAAGGTGCTTTGAATAGGCTTTCAATTCAAGGCGGTTGCGCTATAAAATCGCCGTGGACCCCACCCCAAACCCCCCGGGGTCCACTGGCAAGGTTCAGCTCCTCAACCCCTGGAAATCCCATGCTCAAGACGCTATCCTCATTGCATCCGTTTCCCGTGATCGGCATCGCCGTCATCGGTTTTTTACTGGGTTATATTTGGTATTCGCTGCTGTTCGGCAAAGCCTGGCGGGCGGAGATGAAGATCGACCCGGCCCAGCCGAAGCCGAAGGGCATGGGTACCGCGATGGTGGGCGCATTTCTCCTGACGATCGTCACCACCGTCACGCTGGCGGGCGTCATCGCCAACCGCCATACCCTTGGGCTCAAACACGGCGCGGAGATCGGCCTCTTTTTCAGTGTCGGTTTGATCGCGTCCCGGCAGGCGACCAGTGCGCTTTTTGAGAAGCGCTCCCTGCGCCACTTCCTCATCGTAACGGGCCACGACGTCGTCTTGTGCGCCCTGGTGGGCGCCTTGTTGGGCCGCTATCGCTGACGTATCCCCGAGCGAGCCGCTTGACGAAGCGGCCCGCTCGCGAAGACTGGGCTTCCGCGATGAAGCTGGTTTCCTGGAACGTCAACGGCGTACGCTCGGCGCTCAAGCAAGGGCTGCTCGACTACATCGAGCGGCAGGGAGCGGACGTCGTGTGCCTGCAGGAGACTCGGGCGCATCCGGACGACGTCCAGCAGGTGGTCTGGCCGTCCGGATATCAGCTGATCTGGAACGGCGCGGAAAAGAAGGGTTATAGTGGCACGGCCATCTTGACGCGCCTGGCGCCGGTCAAGGTTACGCGAGGCATCGGACTGCGGGCGCACGACACCGAGGGTCGGGTGATCGCCGCCGAGTATCCGGACATTTTCCTGGTCAACGTCTATCAACCGAACTCCCAACGCGGGCTGACCCGCCTGGTATATCGGACCCAGGCCTGGGACAGTGCCTTTCTCGCCTACCTCCTCAAACTGCGTCGGCGGGGCAAGCCGGTTCTGTTCTGCGGCGACCTCAACGTGGCCCACGCGGAAATCGATCTGGCGAATCCGAAGAGCAACCGCCGCAATGCCGGATTCACCGACGAAGAGCGGCAAAATTTCACGCGGCTGCTGGCCCGGGGCTTCGTGGATACCCTGCGGGAGTTCGAGAAGGGGCCGGGGCACTATACCTGGTGGAGTCGAATGGCCAATTGCCACGCCCGCAATATCGGGTGGCGGGTGGATTATTTTGTGGCCGACGAGCGCCTGCGCCCCGCTTTGCGGCGGGCCTGGATCAGCCCCGAAGTCATGGGCAGCGACCACTGCCCGGTCGGAGTGGAACTGGCGTGAACGCCTTGCCGGAGGTTCTGGCCGGGCGCACGCTGGCGGTGGCCGAAAGCGTCACCTGCGGCGGATTGCAGCGGCAGATCGGGCGGATTTCCGGGGCGTCGGCGTTCTTCCTGGGCGGGCTCACCGCGTACGCGATCGAGCAAAAGGTTCGCCACCTGGGCGTGGATGGCGCGGCCGCTCGGGCGGTCAACGCGGTGTCGCCCGAGGTCGCGGCGCAGATGGCCCGGGGAATCTGCGCGCTGTTTGGCAGCGAGATCGGTCTCGCGACGACCGGCTATGCCGAACCGAACCCTGCCTGGCGGGTGGCCGAGCCCTTTGCGTATTGGGCCGTCGCCCGGCGGGGCGCCCCGCCGCAATCCGGCGCCGTGGTCGTGGGGGTCGGACGCATCGACTGCCCGGGCTGCCCGCGGGCGCAGGCGCAGGATCGGATCGTCGAGGAGACGCTCCAGGCGCTGATCGCGATCATGCGTACGCTCGACCCCGGCCCATGAGGTTCGGCCAGCTCGAGAGCATCGCCGCGGAGACCGTGGCGGCGGTCGTGCGCCGGCTGCCCGCGGACATTCGGACGGCCGCGCAGGCGGTGACGGTGCACTTTGAAGCCGGCCCGGACGAGACCGTGCTCGCGGAGGGATTCGAACCGGACATCCTCGGCCTGTTTCAGGGCAGCCCCCACGGATCGGAATTCGGCGAATCCGATCTGCGCCCTCCCCGAATCGTGCTTTATTTGCCCAGCCTCTGGGATTTCGCCGAGGAGGAGGTCAAAACGTACAAAGCGGAGGTGAAACGCACCTATTTGCACGAATTGGGGCACTTTCTAGGCTGGGATGAGGATCAGATTGCCGCCCGCGATCTGGATTGAGGCGCGGACGAATGTCCGGGGGTGCCCACCCGGTTTCGCCGGCCGATCCGGAACAACCCGCAATCCGTCCTTTCCAAGCGATGGCCGACCGCTTAGTTATGGGGTTTGTCACTTCTTCCATCATGAAACGATTTTTACCGCTGCTGCTGGCCATCGCCCTGGGATTTGCGCAGAACGCCGCTCGGGCCGAGGACCGCGCGACTCTGGTCGATCGCGTCGATTCCTGCGAAGCCATCATCCGGGAATTCATGGCCGTTCCGGCCACCGCGATCCCCTCCGGCATTTTGAAGCAGGCCAAGGGGCTGCTGATCGTCAATCAATTCAAGGCCGGCTTTATTTTTGGCTTCAAGGGCGGCTACGGCGTCGTGCTGGTGAGAAAGGCGAATGGCCAATGGAGTATTCCCGTGCTCGTGCGGACCCCCGAGGCGAGCTTCGGCCTGCAGGCCGGCGCCGATTCGGTCGAGACGGTCTACGTATTCATGGATGAGCGCACGCCGCGGCTGCTGTTCAACGAGCGCTTTCACATGGGCGTGGACGCGAAGGCGGTCGCCGGGCCGCACGCCGCCGATGCGGAGGCCGACACGCGTCCGCTGATTTCCGACCCCATACTCGTCTACACGAAATCGAGCGGCCTGTTTGCCGGAGCGACCGTCAAGGCCGCCCAGATTTCCCGCGACGACAAGGCCAATTACGTGCTCTACGGCACCTCGTACACGATCCCGGAATTGCTGTACAGCGACTGGGTCCAGCCGCCGAAAGAGGTGCAGCCGCTGATGCAGTTCGTGCAACAGATCGCTCCCTAATTAGGGAATGTTTCCAAACATTCCCTAGGTCCGCAGATCGGCGGCGACGTCGAGCTGCTCGAAACGCCGTCCCAGCCACCAGAGGCCGACCCAGATTTCTCCGCCCAGCACGGCGACGCCCGCGGCCGTTCCGGAGATGAGGGCGGCCGGCTCGCCTCCGCGCCAGTGGGCCAGGTCCGCCCAATAGTAATAGACCGCCAGCGGGACCAGGCCGGCCAGGACGGCGGCCGGGAGCAGGGCGACGACCACGGCCAGCATCTGGCCCACGACGAAGATCAGCCGCTGGCCGATCGATTCGACGCCGACCGAACGACCGCGCAGCGTGTTCTGCCAGGCCGGGAACAGCAGGGCGGCCCCGTTGGGCACGAGCAGCTGGAGGCAGACCAGAGGCGGGATGGCCGCGCCGATGCAGACGAGGAAGGTGATCCGCGTAACCAAGCCGAAATGGGCCGCCGGTCCGAAGCCGGCGAAGATCGCCCAACTGGCGGCGATCGCCAGAACCCAGAGCACGCCGGACAGAAGCAGGATGGGCGTGAGCATTTCCCCGACGACGATTTGCCAGCCGGGCAGCGGGTAGGTCTTGAGAATGTCCGCGTTCGGCAGGTCCCCGCGCAGGTCCTGCCGGACGATCTGCGGACCCAGGAGCGCGCAATAGAACGCGAGAAACAGCGAGGCGATGAACACCATCGGCGCATACGCCGAACCGGGCGCGGCGGGGCCTGGCCGATTGGCCGCCACGAACAGGGCCGCCAGCGCGATCAGCACGACGAACAACCGCAGGTTGAACCAGGATTGGATCGCGATGAGGTTCTTCCAGAAGAACGCGGCCTCCGGCCGACCGGCTCCGATCAGCGGAAACGGCGCCGGGCGCGGCTTGAAGCGCGGCGTGTCCCGGCGGCGCGTGGCGCGTGCCTGCGCCCCCTTTTCCGCGCCGGCGATCGAGCCTTCGGCGAAGGGCACCTCGAGGCGCACGACGGTCAAATAGCAGGCGACCGGCAGGACAAGCCCGGGGCCGAGGGCGAGCAAAAAGGCGCGGGCCGATTCGGCCACGAAGGGCCCGACCACCCAACTGAACGGCCGGAGCAGGACCGGCCCGAACGCGGCATTGCACCAGGCGGCCAACGTGCCGGCCAGGGCGCCGAGGCTCGCGACGGAGCCCGCGGCTGCGGCCGGCGCATGCAGCCAAAGCGATCGGCCCAGGGCGAGCGCGACCAGGGCCAGGAAGGCGAGCGCGCGCCGGCGCAGGCCGGGCCCGCCGAGTCCGATGAGCTTGGCCGCGCCGAAATTCATGGCGTTGGAGAAAAGGCGGACGGTGGATAGGATCAGCCACCAGCCGAACGCATGGGTAAGGGGCGTGCCCGGCAGAAAGCTCCAGCGGTTCAAGACCGCGGTCAGGATAAAGGCCGACAGCAGGATGGATAACTGCGAGCCCAGCAGCTGAAAATGCACGAGCCGCCGGCGGCTCAGCGGAGCCGGAAACAGGAACGCAATTTCCGCCTCGCTGAACTTTAGCCGCGCCCCGGGGCCGGCGGACAGCCAGGTGAAGACCGCGATTGCCAATAGCACGACCAGGAGGACCGCGCCTCCCAACGCGGTCAGCGCGTCCGCCGAAATCCGCTGCGCCAGGGCGGGATTGCCGCTTTGCTCCCAGGGACCCAGCAGACGGCCCTGGCGCAGGAACGCAAAATAGAGATAGCCGACGCCGACCAGGAAGAACCCGAAATACTTGGGTTGGCGCAGGCGCCGCGCCGTCGCGGTCAGGCGGCCGCGCAGCGTGGTGAGCCGAAGATAAATCAGCGCCCCGAGCATCAGGGCTCCGCCCCGCCGGTGGCGCGCAGAAATACGTCCTCCAGGCTGACTCCGGCTTCACCCGCGCTGAATCGGGCCACGACCTCCGCGAGCGTGCCGTCGGCGATCTTTCCGCCATGCTTGAGGATGAGGACGTGCGAGCAGACCTCTTCGAGGAGGTGGAGAAGATGGGAGCTCAGGACGACCGTGGCCCCTTCCCGGGCCCGGCGGACGATCGAATCCTTCATGCGCCGGATGCCCAGCGGGTCGAGCCCGGTGAGCGGCTCGTCGAAGAACATGACTTGGGGTCGGTGCAGGAGTCCGCAGGCGATGACGAGCTTTTGCTTCATGCCGCGGGAAAGCTCTCCGGGGAGCACGTCGGCCTTGTCGGCAATCTCCAGTTCCTCGAGCAAGGGTCCCGCGCGCTGTTCGTAGTCGGCTACGCCGTAGATTCGCGCGACGAATGCCAGATGCTGTCGAACGGTCAAATAGTCGAAGAGCCGGGGTTCGTCCGGAAAGAAGGCGAGCTGGCGTTTCGCCGACACGGGATCGGCGCCGAGGTTATGGCCGACGATTCGAATCGAGCCGCCGTTGAGGGGAATGATACCGGCCAGACAACGCAGGGTGCTCGTCTTGCCGGCGCCATTGGGCCCGACCAAGCCGAGAACTTCTCCGGGCCGAACGGTGAACGAGAGATCGCGGACGGCGGTGATATTCCCGTAAATCTTCGTAAGTCCCTGAACTTCAAGCATCGAGATCAAGGCTAGGCGCATCCGAATTCAGGGGCAAGCCTCGGGGGGCGTGCACGATGATTTGATTGGCCTCGCTCATTTCTTGAAACCATTCCCGTCCGCAGCCGTCATGAGCTTCGGTAAGTGCGCTCGATTCCAAGAATATCCACCCCATGAATTCCTCCCAATCACTATCGTTCTGTCTCTTTAGCCTGGCGCTCGTCGCCGCAACACCGATCGCCCGCAGCCAGGATCAGCCGCCGCCGCCGTCCGGTCCTCCGGCGGCTGCTCCGTCCGACAACGCGCCTCCGCCGCCGGAAAATGCACCCAAAAAAGGTTGGGGTCACCGGCCCAACATGATCAAGGCGATCCTGGGCAAAGTGACGGGCCTGACCGCTGACGAACAGCAGCAAATTCAAGCCATTCAATCGGATATGCGAGAGCAGGGCAAAGCCATCCGCGAGGATGACAGCCTGTCCGACGAGGACAAACGAGATAAGATGATGCAGCTTGGCAAGGATGCGCTGGACAAGGTGCGCGCGGTGCTGACGCCGGCCCAACAAACCCAATTCGACGCCGCCCGAGCGGACCTGATGAAGCATGCTCGGAAGCACGCAAACGACGGCGGCGGAGAGTCTAGCCCGCCGCCGCCTCCTCCTCCTCCGCCCCCCGCCCCGGCCGGCCCATCTTCGTGATATACTTCGTTAGGGGTTGGTGTGTGCCGCCGCGGTTAGCAGCCCGCGGCGGCTTTTTCTTGCCCTGAATAATCGCCTGCGTCACGGCACCGGTGACGCGACGGAGCCGCGGAGCGGGCGCCGGTGAGTGGTAGCTTGCGATCGACGGGGATCAACGCCCGCCAGGATGGCCCTTAAGCGGTTTGCTTTTCCTCGGCCCGCCCCGCCAATTCGCACAAGTGGGCGATCAACGAGGATAGGCATTCCCGGCTGGCCGGCGTCATCAGGCTGAATTGAATCCAATTGCGCGCGATCAGGTAGCCGCTGCGGTGGCTCGCGATGTACCCGCGCTGCTCCAACGCGGTGCCGACGTCGGACGAACGCACGTACGACGGCAATTGCACGGTCACGATGATCGACGACGCAAACGGTTCGATCGCGCCCAAGGTGAAACCGGCCGAGCGCAGCTCCGAGCGGAACCAAGTGCCCAGGGTGGCGTCGCCGCAGCGGCCGGCCGGCAGTCGTTCGACTTCCGCCAGCGCCACGTCGAGTGCGCCCAGCAAATTGGAGGAGTGGGTGAAAGGGGAACCGTCGGACTCGGCCCAGAGGCCCAGGTCGAGGTAGCGCGGCAAGTCCGGCCGCTGCGCGGGCCGCTCCCGATGAAATACCAGGGCCAAACCGGGATAGGCCGCCAAAGCCTTGCCGCTGGTCGCCGTCGCCAGATGGACGCCGCTCAAGTCGACATCGATCGCGCCGACCGAACTCACCGCGTCCACGCAGAGCTTGAGCCCCCGCGAGCGGGCGAACGTCTTGATCTTTTGGAGGTCGTGCAAGACCCCGGTCGACGTCTCGTGATGGACCACCCAGAGCCAGTCGGCTTCCGGGCTTTGGGCATAGGCCTCCTCAAAATCGGCCAGCGTCGGGATGGCGCCCCACGGCAGACGAGCCCAGTGGAACTCCAGCCCGGCCCGGCGGGCATGGTCGGCCAAGCGTTCGCCAAATTCCCCCGTCGACAACACGATGCCGGGACGGCCCAGTCCGGTGAGCTGCGCGGCCACGACGTCATTGGCGAGCGAGCCGCTGCCGACCATGATTTGGCAGTCGGGCGCCTTGACCAAGGCCGCCAGCCGACGGCGCAGGCACGAGATCTGGTCCAAGAAGGCGGGGCTGCGGTGCGAGGCCGCGGGTCGGCCGAACGCGGCACGAACGGCCGGGCTCATCGCGACGGGCCCGGGTAAAAGGTTGACCGGTTCTCTCGGCTGGGCCGGGCTGCCGGGCCCGCTCAACGCCCGTCGCAGACCGGACGCGCGCGCGTAGGCCTCCAACGTTAGGAGCATCGGCTGGTAGGGCGCCTCGGGCGTGCCCACTTGGGGTCCGAACGGCTGAAATCCCAGGGCTCGGTAAAGGGGCATCCGCCGGACCGCGCCCGAAATCACCGCCGAGTCGTCGCCCAAATCCAGGCAGTAGCGGGCGGCAAAATGCAGGAGCTGGACGGGCACCGGTCCGCTGCGGTGGGCGGGCATGACCGCCAAAAGGCGCAGTTCCACCGGCTTTCGGCCGCCCGGGATCAGCTCGTCCAAATTCGGCAGCTTGCTGTCCAGCGAGAAGGGACGGCGGCGGCGCACCGCGATCATCGCGATTACCCGCCCATCGCGCAGGCCGATGATATAGGTGTTCTCGTCGTGAAATTTATCGACCAGCCGGCCCGACACATTGTGCGGGTGCTGGGGAATTTCTTCGGCGAAGGTTTGGTAATTCAGCCGGTGTATCTGCTCAAACTCGTCCGGGGTGGTGGCGATTTTGAATCTCGTGGTCGGCTCCATGGCTGGGTCGGGATGCGCGTGAAATCAGCGGGTTAGTGGTCTAGCGAAATAGCTGCGGTGCGCAAGCAAGACCAGTGAC
>CAZWMF010000043.1:0-12920 GCA_964634535.1 uncultured Opitutaceae bacterium
AGATGCGGAAGCGCCGGGCCCCGATGGCCGGCGGCGGCGTCCGTTCAGCCAGGCGGATGATCGCCTGGTTCAACTTGGCCGTGGGTAGCTTCTGGTCGAGCGTGCGGTTCAGGCGCACGGCCGCGTTGAGCATCCGGTCGACTTCGTATCCGCTGACGGCCGACACGAAGACCACCGGAGCGCCCGGGGTGAAAAACAGCCGCTCGAACAGGGCGGATTCATACGCCTCGCGGTACTCGCGCTCGGTCTCGTAGCCGGTGACGCCCTCGCCGCTGCGGAAGGCTTTGCGGACCAGGTCCCACTTGTTGACTACGATCACGATCGGCCGCCGCTCCTGCACCGCCTCGCCGGCGATCGCCTTGTCCTGCTGGGTCACGCCCTCCAGGGCATCGAGGACGAGAAACACCACGTCGGCCCGCTGGATCGCCTCGAGCGCGCGCAGGCGGGCGAAGTATTCGACCGGGGAGGCGAGCTTGGTCGCGGCCTTGATGCCGGCCGTGTCGATCAGGCGGAATGGATACATCTTGCCGTCCCGGCCCTTGAATTCGAAGGGCACCTCGACCGAGTCGCGGGTCGTGCCCGGAATCGGGCTCACGATCAGCCGGTCGCTGTGCAAGAGCTGGTTGGCGAGGGAGGACTTGCCGACGTTGGGCCGGCCGATGAAGCAGAAGCTGATGCCTTCGGCCCGCGGGCGGACCCCGGCCTCCGCCGGCCCGAGCCGCTCGGCGATCGCCGCGCGCAGGGCCTCCTCGCCCTGGCCGTGCTCGGCCGACACGGCCAGCGGTTCGCCCAGTCCGAGCCCGTAGAAGTCGCCGAGCGTCACCTTGTCGCCGTCGAAATCGACCTTGTTGACCACGAGGAGCACGGGTTTGCCGCTCTTGCGCAGCCGTTCGCCGATGCGCTGGTCGAGCGCGGTCGGGCCGCTCAGGCCGTCGACGACGAACAGGATCAGATTGGCCGCGTCGATGGCGAAACCGACCTGGCGCTCGGTGGCCGCGGTCAGGGCGGCCGGCGTGTCCGTGCCGGTGAGGCCCAGGCCGCCGGTGTCGAGGAGCGTATAGGCCCCGTCGGCGACCTCGGCCGAACCCATGTCGCGGGTGATGCCGGGCTCGTCGTGCACGATCGCGACGCGCCGGCCCACCAGGCGGTTGAATAGGCGGCTCTTGCCGACGTTGGGTCGGCCGACGATGGCGACGGTGCGGGACATGAGGGGGGACGGACGCCGGCTCAGGCGCTGCGCGCCGCGGCCCGTCCTTGAACGAAGCGGTCGATCCGGTCGCAGGCTTCGAGCAGGGACTCGTAGCCGGTCGCGAAGCTCGCCCGCACAAAACCCCGGCCGTCGGGCCCGAAAGCCGAACCCGGCACGACCGCGACCTTCTCGGCGTCGAGCAGGCCGTAGGCGAACTCCTTCTCGGTCAACCCGGTCGCGGCGACGCTGGGAAACGCATAAAACGCGCCGCGGGGGCTGTGGCAGGCGAGGCCGGCCTCGTTGAAGCGGCGCACCACCAGGTCGCGCCGCCGCTGGAACTGCTCGCGCATCTGCTTCATCGCCTCTTCGCCGTGCGCCAGGGCCTCGATGGCGGCTTCCTGGGAGAGGATGGGCGCGCACAGCATCGCGTACTGGTGGACCTTCATCATCGCCTCGATCAGCTCGGCGGGTCCGCAGGCGTAGCCGATGCGGAAGCCGGTCATGGCAAAGGCCTTGGAAAATCCGTGGAGAAAGATCGTGCGCTCGCGCATACCGGGGAAGGTCGCGATGCTCACGTGCTGGCCTTCATAGACCAGTTCGGAATAGATCTCGTCGCTCAGGACGATCAGGTCCTTCTCCACGGCAAAGCGGGCGATCTTCTCCAGGCGCGCCGGATCGCAGGTCCCCCCCGTGGGATTGCAGGGCAGATTCATCATGAGCACCCGGCAGTCCGGCTGCCAGGCCCGGACCAGATCCTCGGCGTTCAGGGCGAAGCCGTCGGCCGCCCGGGTGGCCACCGGCCGGGCGAGCCCGTGGGCCAGCGCCACGCTGGGATGATAGGACACGTAACACGGTTGGTGATACAGGACGCCGTCGCCGGGATTGAGCAGCGCGCGCAGCGCCAGATCGATCGCCTCCGAGACGCCCACCGTCACGATGACCTCGTCGTCGGGCCGATAGGCCAGGCCGTAGTTCTTTTCCACGTAGCGGCCGATGCCGCGGCGCAGCTCGAGCAGGCCCAGGTTCGAGGTGTAGTGGGTCTTGCCCTTTTCCAGGGCGTAGATCGCCGCCTCGCGGATGTGCCAGGGCGTGTCGAAGTCGGGTTCGCCGATGCCGAGCGAAATCACATCCTGCATCTTCGAGACGATCTCGAAGAAGTCGCGGATGCCCGACTTCGGCAGGTCGACGACGTGCCGGGCGATATGGCGGCGCAGATCCATCAGGGGGCGACTTTGAGCCGGCCGGCCGTATCCGACGGTTGTTCGATCAGGAAGCCGCCCTCCTTGTAGGAGCGCAGCATGAAGTGGGTGCTCGTCGAGAGCACGCCCTCGAGCGTCGAAAGTTTTTCCGACACGAAGCTCGCGACCTTTTGGAGGCTCGGACCGTCCGCGAAGATCAGCAGGTCGTAGGCTCCGGACATAAGGTAGCACGACTCGACCTCGTCGAAGCGGCTGATCCGCTCGGCCAGCCGGTTGAACCCGCCGCCGCGCTCCGGCGTGATCTTGACCTCGATCACGGCCCGGACCGCGGCCGCGTCGGTTTTGGAAAGGTCCAGCACCGGCCGCCAGCCGAGGAAAATGCGTTGCCGCGCCAATTCCGCCAAGTGCTGATTGACCTCCGCCTCCGAAATCCCGGCGATTTCGGCCATTTGGGCCGCGGTGAGGCGGCCCCCTTCAACTAAAAGCTTGAGAACCCGGTTCATAGGGAGCCTTTTTTATCCGGCAAGCCATCTCCATTGGCCAGACCAATCTTCCTGCGGGGGCCAATTCGTCAATAAAGTCCGCCGTTTTTGGGACGATGATTGAGGGCGAAACGCCTCCCATGCACGTGCTCCTAGCGGAAGACGACAATATTTCCAGGGACTTTTTGTGCCATATCATCGAGTCCGGGTCACATAAAATCACGCCGGCTCCGGACGGCACGGAGGCCTGGAAGCAGCTCACCGAATCGGGCAACAGTTTCGATGCCTGCATCTTCGACATTTGCATGCCCAAATTGAGCGGCATCCAGTTGGTCGAGCGCATGAGGGCCCAGGAATCCTTGAAGCGGATCCCGGTCATCCTCTGCACGGCCGTCCACGACCGGGCCACCGTCCAGCAGGCGGCGGCGCTCGGGGTGGCGCACTACATCATCAAGCCCTACAGCCGGGCCGTTATGCTTGAGAAGCTCCGGCAGATCAGCGCCGCGGCCAAGCAGCAGGAGGATGTCGATCCGCTCGAGTCGCCCGAGGCCGTGTGCAAGCGGCTCGGAATCGACATGGAGTTTCACCGGGAAATGTTGGGCAACGCCCTGCGCGAGGGCGAGGGTTTCAGCGCCGATCTGCACAGTACCGCACCGGACTTGGAAAAGCTCTTCATGCGGGCCCGAGGCCTGAAGGGGTCCTGCCTGACCTTCGGCATCAAGGCGGCCGCCAAGCGGCTCGACCAGATCGAAACCCTGCTGCAGAAGGCGACCACCGCTCCGGAGTCGGTTCCCGATTGCGCGACTCGGCTTCAAAGTCTTGGTGACGAGTTAGATCGGGATATCACCGCCCTGCGTAATTGGCTGGGCAGCGCCGCGGCGGTCGCGGTGGCTTAGGATTAGCCGACAAACCTCCGAACAAGGATTGGCGGCATATTTCGCCGCTTGGCATCGGTTGATGGGCACGGCCCGGTCTTGTGGCGTGACGACGGCCCGCCTTCGCCTTCGGCTACGGCGCGGCGTTCCCTCGACAAAAGCGCAAAAACGGGTCACCAGTAGCGCTCCTATGTTTGAAACGCTGACCGACAAACTGGGCCACGCCTTGCGCAACCTGCGCGGCGTCGGTCGCTTGACCGACGAAAACGTCGCGGAGGCCCTGCAGGAGGTGCGCACCGCCCTGCTGTCGGCCGACGTCCATTTCAAGGTCGCGCGTGAATTCGTCGAACGCGTGCGCACGCAGTGCGTTGGACAGGATGTCCTCAAGGGTGTCACCCCCGGCCAGCAGATCGTCAAAATCATCCACGACGAACTGGTGCGGCTGCTGGGCGAAGGCGATACCGCCCTTAGCGCGGCGCGGCCGCTCAAGGTCATGCTGGTCGGTTTGCATGGCTCCGGCAAGACGACCTCGGCCGCGAAGCTGGGACGTTTGCTCAAGAAGCGCGGTTATCGCCCGTTTGTCGTGGCCGGCGACGTCCAGCGGCCGGCGGCCATCGACCAACTCGAGGTGCTGGCGAAGCAGGAAGGGTTGGGGTGCTATGCGGACCGGACCTCGCGCGGTGTCCCGGCGATCGGGGCGGCCGGCCTCGAGGCGGCGCGGGCCCAGGGCGGCGACGCCATCATCTTCGATACGGCCGGCCGACTGCAGATCGACCAGGATCTGATCGCCGAGGTGCAGGATCTGCGCCGCCGGATCCAGCCCGACGAGGTCCTGTTGGTGGCCGACGGAGCCTTGGGCCAGGAGGCCGTCAATGTGGCGAAGAGCTTTCACGAGGCCTTGCAGCTGACCGGCATCATCCTCACCAAACTGGACGGCGATGCCCGCGGGGGCGCGGCCCTGTCGATCAAATCGATCACCGGTGTGCCCATCAAATTCGCCGGCGTCGGCGAAAAGACCGACGACTTCGACATCTTCTATCCGGACCGCCTCGCCTCGCGCATTCTCGGCATGGGCGACGTCGTCTCGCTGGTCGAGAAGGCCGAGGAGGCGATCGATCAGAAGCAGGCCGAGAAGATGGCGGAGAAGCTCCGCAAGGCCGACTTCAACCTGGAGGATTTCCTCGAGCAAATGCAGCAGGTCAAGAAGCTCGGCCCGATGCAGAATATCCTCGGGATGATGCCGGGTATGAGCGGCGTCCAGTTGCCGGCGGGCGCGGAAAAGCAGATGAGCCGCACCGAGGCGATCATTCGCTCGATGACCTACCAGGAACGGCGCAAACCGGAGATTCTAAACGGCCGCCGCCGCCAGCGCATCGCGAGCGGCGCCGGGGTCAAACTTAACGACGTCAATCAGCTCCTGAAGCAGTTTCAGCAGATGCAGCAGATGATGAAGATGATGAAGGGCGGAAACCAGCGCAAGCTCATGCGCCAGATGGAGGCGATGAAGGGCCGGGGCGGGTTTCCGGGGATGTAGATCATAAGCCATTTATTGTTAGTAAGATAATTAATTTCTGAGTCGGGCCATGATTTGTGATTTCGTTTGCGAGAGTCCGTTTTTCGGACTCTATTGGGTCCGATATGAAGACCTATTCAGTGACGGAAGCCAAAGCCAAGCTTGGCCCCCTCGCCGATATGGCCCTGAAGAAGCGCCCCGTCTTTATACGTCGCGGTCAGCGGATACTTCAGCTGGTTGAAGCGACGCTTCCGGAACCGATTCCCCATTACCCCGAAGGACATTTCGCGGTCGGAGAAGAGCGCGCCGCCTATTTGAATTCCCTGCCCACGGATCCAGAACCGCTCGACCGATGACGCCGATTCGCCAGTGGGATGTCGTCCGCGTCCGGATGAACGTGAGCGATCGCGACGAACATCCCGCCATCGTTCTCTCACCGGCTGAAGTGGCCGGTTCAGCGCGAGTCGACCGCATCAATGTGATTTATGGCTCGACCCGCCAGCCTGCTCAGGAGTTGCGCCCGGGCGAAATCCTGCTGGATGAAGCGGACGGATTGGATCACCTCACGGTTTTCGACTGCCTGTTGTTTCCCGTAGTAAAAAAGGCGGCGATATCTGCGGTCATCGGCCACGTTTCGCCCGATCGCAAGCGGCACCTCCACCGGACGCTCGTCGCCGCGCTTCGACTCTTTTCCTGATTCTGGCTCGCTCTTTGCCCGATAGCCTGTGGGGAGGACGGGGGCCTCATCGAATCCACAGGGCGGACTCGATTTCGGATGATAATGGCGGCCGATTGACCTATGGAATGTTTGTAAACCAGGTTTGCGAAGATTCCCTAAGCCAACGCCGGGAAGCGCGATGCCGCCGGTGCGGAGGCGTCCGGGGCTCCGTCCGAGGCTTCGCGGCTGCGGCCGGGAGCGGTTCGAATGGCTGATTCACCCCGGCGCGAACGCAGGAACGGCGCCTCCACGAATTTCCAGCTCAGCCAGCCGGCGCCGATGGCGAGGGCGCCGGCCGCCAGGATGTTCACGTACGGCGACGTCGGCAGCCTGCCGGCGAATGCCAGCCGGTAGCAGCACTGTTGCAGCGGAAAGGCGTACAAGTAGACACCGTAGGAAATGTCGCGACGCGTTCCGACCGCATTCAGGGGCGCGGGCAGGCCGAAGGCCGCGTAAAGAAGCGCGTAGGCGCCGAAAACCGGAATCGCCGCGGGCAAGGCGTTCGGAATGCGCAGGGACGCGGCGAGCGCGATCAGGCAAGCGCCGGCGAGGATCCGGCTGCGGGGAATGGCGTCGCGAAAGAGATAGGCCATCCCGCCCGCGCCGAAACAGGCGGCGAACCGCCAGGGCGTGCCGAGGCTTGACCCATAGCGGATATCCCGGGCGCCATACACGAGCCAGATCGCCAGAAAAATCAGGCCCGCGGTCCGGCGGCGCCGGAAGCAGCCCATGGAGCCGGCCAGGGCGACCGCCAGATAGCAGTTGAATTCGAGCGGAATGGTCCAGAGCGATCCGTTGACCTTGTGGGGAAAGGGCAGGTTCGAAAACGCAAGGGCATTGTCCAAGAAGTCGACGCGCAGGGTGAGCAGATCGACCGGAATGCCGGTTGGGTTGATCGAGTGGAGATAGGCGAGGCCGTGCGGCCCGGCGGCCGCCAGTCCGAGCGACAACAGGGCTGCCCCAACAAAGCCCGGCACGATGCGCACAATCCGATTGCGCAGGAATTGGTCGGCGCGGTTCGACGGGGAACACCAGCTGCCGACGATCAAGAAGCCACTGATGATGAAGAAACCGTCCACCGCGATGCTGCCGAGCGACCAGCTCTGGTTGAACCACCGGTCGAACGGGTCGCGCTCAGCCCGGAGATTCCAGGAGTGGCTGACGATGACCATGCCTGCGAAGATCAGCCGGAACAGGTTCAGGGAATTGGGGCGGCTCCGGTCGAGCCAGACCGGGTTTGCTGGGGGCATGAGGGGTGGAGATTGCCAACGATGAAGCGGGCAGCGCATGGATCCGTTCGTTTGATTCCGGTGGTAATTCCATCGGCCAGAACGGGATCGACTGAAGCTAAACCGAACGGTCGGCTCGCGCCGGCCCTCGGCCGAATCAGGAGCCGGCAAACACCAGCCGGGTTTCCGAGTGGTAGCTGTGGGACTGGCCCCCTCCGGCGCTGCTCCCCTCCTTCTCATGGGCCGTGACGACCAGGCGGCCGTCGACCGTGGCGAACCGGAATCGCTGGATGTCGTCGGAGGAAAACGTGATCACCAAAAAGACGCGGCCGCGCACGTGCGAGTTCAGCTCGGCCGCAATCGGGGTGAGGTCGTCGGCCAGCCACAGCTTGAGGGTGACCACCAGCTCTTTGATGATTTTGCGGTTCTGCTCGGTCAGCGGCGGAGTGATGGCGAACGTCAGGAGGCGGGCGGGCTTGCCCTGGTCCACGACCTTCTGGTCGTCGGTCAGCCGTCCCAGGAGCAGCTGGCGCTCGATCTCCTCGGACGGATGCAGGCAGAGGATGGCTTCCCGGGCGCGGATTTCATCCAGGCCATTGCCGATGACGGACGCGGGTTCGGCGTCGTTCACCTCGCGGCGCTGCTCGACGAGAAAATTCCGTACGAGGCCGGCGGCCCAGCCGATCTGCAGCCCGTGGGCATCCTCGTGCACGTGCACGGCGACCGGTTGGCGGGTCGCCGCCTGGGGCTTATCGGCCGTTGGCAGCTGGCGGAAGCTGGCGTCAGCATCCAATACGGTCGGCACCTTGAGCCCCTGCAGGCGGCCGCGCACGGCATCGACCACGTCGGCGCGGGCCGCGGGCGGGAGAAGGATCAGGACGACGAGCAGGGAGAAACGCATGAGCGGCGAGGTGAGTTGGATACCGGCGTCGCGGCGCACGCCGGAATGGAGGGGCTGGATCGGGGCGAACCGAGGAATTCCGCCGGGCCCGCCAATCTTCACAGACGAGCGGGCCCATTCCGGAGGGTGGGACCGGAGGGACGCGCGTTCGTTCCATTGCGCTGACGATTGCGGCGAACCCTGAACGGCCGTCACGGCCGGCGGGCTCCCGGCGGCCGCGCGTTGGCCCCCGGGTCACGCGCGCGGAAAAGCGGGGCGGCCGTCAGACCCCGAAATTCTGGCGGACCTCGTCGAACGTCCGATTCGTCGTCCGCAGGAGCGCGTTGAGCGAGTCGGGGGTGAGTCCGTTGGCGTGGAGGAATTCGCTGCCGATCGGCGGCAGTTCCTGCACCTGCTCGGCCTCGGCGAGGAAGGGCCGGCCGACGCCCTGGGGCAGCAGGGCCGAGGAGAAATACAGCGCGTCGGCCAGCCAGTTTTTCTCCTGCAGGTTTCCCGGCGTGTTTTGCATCCCGATGCCCTGGACCATTTGGTCGGGGAAATGCCAGCGGTTGAGCAGCAGGGCCCCGGCTTCCGACTGCGGAATGCCCACGCTGTCCAGCTCCCACTGGGTGATCGATTCCTGATTATCCCAGAAAATGCCGCAGTGGAAATTGTCGATGGTCTGGTTGATCGCGAGCCGACCGATGAAGCGCAGGAGACCGACCGTGTAGGCCTCGTCCGGGTCCGCTTCCCCCGTCTCCCGAGCGAGGGCCTGCATGAACAGGCCGTTGAATAGGCATTCGGCCCAGTAGTCGGCGCCGTGGATCCCGTAGCAATCCAGGTCGCGATTGCTCGCGATCCGGGCCACCGCCAAATTGAGCGCGCGGATCGCTTCGCGCAGGCCGATCTTTTGCACGGCATCGGTCACGCTGCTGCTGATGCCGGCGCCAAAGTAGGCGCTGTTGGCGCAGCGAATGATATCGGCGGCCAGCGCCGGATCGCGGCCGATGAGCACGGCGATGCTGTCGATATCCGACTGGGGATCGGCCATGAGCTTCAGCGCATTCGCGAGTATCATGGGCGCGGGGCTGAAGTCCTCGATTTGTTTCAGGGCGAGGATGAACTGCTCCTTGGTGGGCTGCATGGGCGGTCTCGGGTCGAGGCTTAGGGTAAGAAAGATGGACCGTAGATGGGACGATCGGGTCGCGACGTCATGCCTGGCCCGCTCGGCCGCGTTCGGGAAGCGGCCGACGTCCTCGGCGATGGGCGTGAGGGGTTCGACATGATCGATGGGCCCGTGTCTACCCTATCGGTTGCGACGGTTCTGACTTGAGCCCAATCGTTTGCGTGCTGCCGGGCCGTCGCCGGACTGGAATTGCCCTTGTGGCCGGGCCGTGCGTTTGGAACACTCGAACCATGAAGCGCATCGCCTTCATCATGTCGGTCAATCCGGGTCAGGCGGCCGAATACGAGAAACGCCACAACCCCATCTGGCCCGAATTGACGCACGTATTGAAGTCCCATGGGGTTAGCACTTATTCCATCTTCCTCGATCCGGTTGCGCACCAGCTCTTCGCTTATGCCGAGGTGGTCGACGAGACCCAGTGGAGAGCGATCGCCAAGACGGAGGTTTGCCAGCGGTGGTGGCGCCACATGGGCGAAATCATGCCGGCCAATGCCGACGCCAGTCCGGTCAGCCGCGATCTGCGCGAAGTGTTTCACCTGGACTAGCGGGGTATTCGGTGGGCTGGGCCGCCGCGAGGGCGGCGGAATTCGGGCCGCAGCACTAAGGACCCCGGGGCAGCAATGAACCGGCTGCGTACTAATTGCCCTGGCGATGACGTGAGCTAATACATTCGAGACGCGACGGACCGAGGATCGAAAGGTGACCCGGTCGGGTTCAGATATCCTCGAAACCATCTCCCCTCCATGCGCCTACAACACGTGATTGCCAGCGTCGCCTTGGTGGCGGCACCGTTCGCCCAAGTATCGGGAAGCGGCACGCACTCCTACATCATTTCGAAGACCTATTTTTCGTTTCAGAAGGACGCCGCGGGCGCGATCCCGGCGCCGTCGGGTTTTCCCTATTTCTTCAACGTCCAGAGTTCAGCCGCCGGCACGCTGACGTTGCCCGACAGCTTCGCCGTTCCGCTGTCCGGGAGTGGCACCACCTATGGATTGAACGAGGCCTTCGACACGGCGACCGACCTGACCGCGGTCTACCCGTCGGGGACCTACACGCTCACCGGCGCATTTCCGACCCTGACGTATACCGTGGGCTCCACCTCGCAAATCCCCGCGAGCATCCCCCAAGTCAATAGCACGACCAACGGCACCTGGACCAACGCGGTCCTCGCGGTGGATCCGACGCAGGCCGTGACGCTCACGATCCCCACGTTCACGGCCTATGCGACGGCGGGCGTCGCCGGCCTGATCGAAGGCAAGATCACGAGTCTGACGTCCGCCGACAACGTGAACGCAAAACTGGTCTACGCCACCGTCCCGGTCGGCGGAGCCAACGTCGTCTCGACTCCGGTGACGAGCCTAACCATCCCCGCCAACACCTTGACCGCCGGATTGAGCTATCTGGTCGAAATCACCTTCAACACCGTGGGCAGCCTGGATACGACGACCATCCCGGGGGCGATCATCGCGGTCACGTACACGACTCAGACCAATTTTTTCATCGGCGCCACGGGCTCGTCGAGCGTTCCGGCTCCGGCGATCGCCGCGCAGCCGACGAGCCAGACGGGCGCCATCGGCGGCAGCGCGACCTTCACGCCGAGAGCCACCTATGGCGGATCATCCCAGGAGCCGGCCAACGTGGCCTGGCTTTGGCATTTCAACGGTACGGACGTCAATCTCGACGGGATCAAGTATGTCCTCGGCGCCGGGGGCAGCCTGACGATCAACAACCTGACCACCGCCGATATCGGGCTCTACTACGTGACGGTGATCACCGCCGGCGGGGCGGCCTCGAGCCAAGCGGTTTCGCTGACCGTGACGGGCACGGCGACCCTGCCCTCGATTTCGCTCCAGCCCGTCGGCATGGCGCTGACGGCGGGCCAACCCTTGACCCTGAGCGTGGTGGCGAGCGGCAGCCCGGCGCCCACCTACCAATGGCAATTGAACGGGGTCAACGTGGCCGGCGCCACCCAGTCAACCCTGGACATTCCCTATGTGGGGACCAATCAGGCGGGCGCCTACACCGTCGTGGTCACCAATTCGGCTGGTTCGGTCACGTCGAATCCCGCCACCGTGACCGTCAACGTCAACGCCCACCTGATCAACCTATCTTCCCGCTCTTACGTCGGCACGGGCGCCCAGGTGTTGGTGGCCGGTTTTGTGGTCTCCGGCTCCGGCACGAAGCAGGTGTTGATCCGCGGCGACGGGCCGGCCCTCACCGCCTTTAGCATCGCCGGCGCCCTGGCCCGCCCGGTCTTGTCGCTGTTCGATAACACGTCCACGGCCATTGCGACCGACACGGGCTGGGGCAACACCCCGGTGGCCGGAACGTCGGGCGTGGCCGCGACGTTCGTGGACGCGACCACGAATGTGTTCAATCAAGTCTACGCCTTCAATCTGCCCGTCGGTTCGGCCGACAGTGCGATGCTCGCGGGATTGCCCTCGGCCGCCTACACCGCGGAGATCAACGGGGTCGGCAATACGACCGGCGTCGCCCTGGCCGAGCTCTACGACGCCGACACCGGCGCGCCGACCGCGCATCTGATCAATTTGTCGGCCCGCGCCTTCGTCAACACCGGTTCCGGCGTCCTGGTCGCCGGCTTTGTCATATCGGGCACGGGTTCGGAAACGGTCCTGATTCGCGGCGTCGGGCCGACGTTGGGGCAGGCGCCGTTCAATTTACCCGGTGCGCTCGCGGTCCCGCAGCTCACGCTCTACGACGGCACGGCGACCGTCATTGCCGCCAACACCGGCTGGAGCACCGCGCCTTCGGTCGGCACTTCGACCGTCGCCGCCGGCGTGCAGGCGGCCACCGCGCCGCTCATGGCCAGCCTCTATGCGTTTTCCTTGCCGAGCGGTTCCGCCGACTGTGCGATGGTGGTGACGCTGCCGCCCGGGGCGTATACGGCCCAGGTGAGCGGGGTCGGCGGCACGACGGGCGTGGGCTTGGTCGAGGTCTACGACGTTCCGTCGCAATAGAGGTTGCGGCCATCTCCCGTTCCGGCCATTCGGGCGTCGCGGAGCGCGTGCCCGATCCGCCGATTCTGGGGGGCAAATGCGCGCGAACCGGCGCGGTGATTGACTTTGGCGGAGCTCGGCGCGACTGTCGCCTGCTCCTTCGGCTTTTCCCCGGCTGGATTGAATTGCGGCGCTGGTGCCGTCCCCCGCCCATCGGGAAATCCCGGCACTCGCCTATCATGATCGTCCCACCCCTGGATCGCCTTTCGTTATCTACGCCCCGGCGGCGCCGCTGGTTCGCGCTCGGCCTGGGTTTTGCCCTGGCCGTCGCCGTCCCGGCCAGCCGCGCGGAACCGGCGCCGGCATTGGCGTCCTGGGGGCATATCAAGACCGCCCTCCTGTTCACCGGCGACGATGTCGATGCGCTCTTGAGCACGCCCGCCCTGCGGCAGACGACCCTGGCCTATTTCGCGCCGCTGCGGATCACGAAAATCTACGTGTCGAACGATCGCGCGGAACCGACGGCGGTCGGACCGCTGCGCGCGATCGCCGCCGACCTCAAAGCCCGCGGCTATGCGGTGTCCGGAGTCGTCGTGCCGGCGGGCGAGCGCGGCCCGCTCGCGTACAACGATCCCCGGGACATGGCGATGCTCGAGGGGCGCGTGCGCGTGCTCGCGCAGGTCTTCGATGAA
>CAZWMF010000044.1:0-12919 GCA_964634535.1 uncultured Opitutaceae bacterium
GCCTCGGGCGGGGCGTATTGGTCGAACAGCTCCTTGGGCGTATCTTAAATCGCATCGTCCGATTGGTCGAGCGAGGCGGTCGGCGACGGCGCGGCGGCGGCCGTCGCCGCCGCGATGAAACCAGCCAGCGCCCATCGGGTTCCCTGCACGCCACGTACGACAACCCGAATTCCCCGGAACTCAATTCGATTTGGTTGGACCGGCGAGCGGCCGTTCGACCTTGACGGACGGCCGGTTCGAATCCCAGCGTGATCGCGCACTTTGAAACGCGGCCGATCAGGGATCATCGCTTTCGCGCTGGCCGCATTGGCCGGCACCGTCGCCACGCACGCGCAAGACCCGGAACTGCGCACCGACGACCGGCTGAGCTCCGGTTGGCGGTTTGCGCCGAGCGACGTGGGCCCGGACGCCGACATCCGTTCCTGGACAACCGTGGCAGTGCCCCACACCTGGAATGCCTTCGACGGCGAACAGGGGCCGCCGGCCGACGGGCACCCGCTTCCGGCGGGGCGTTCGACCTATTATCGAGGGGGGGCGTGGTATGCCTTGCCGTTGGCCCGGCCCGAATCCTGGGCGGGAAAGCGCGTATTCGTCCGTTTCGAGGCCGTATCGCTTGTGAGCGACGTCTATCTGAACGGCGTCCATTTGGGCCAGCACCGCGGAGGCTTTGCCGCCTTTTGCTACGAACTGACCCCCGCGTTGCGGGACGGCGACAACCTCCTGCGCGTCCGCGCGGATAATTCCCGGTTTGAGGATGTGCCGCCGCTCGAAGGGGACTTCACCGTGTTTGGCGGCATCTACCGGCCGGTCCACCTGCTGGTCACCGACTCGGTCTGCATCAGTCCGCTCGAATCCGGATCGAGCGGCGTCTTCCTTACTCTGCAATCAGTCTCCCCCGAATCCGCCCGGGTCGAGGCGCGCACGATCGTCTCCAACGGAACCCATGCCCCTTGCCCGGTGGACGTGGAAATCACCGTGCGGGCAGCCGACGGCACCGCCGTGGCGGACGTGCGCCAACCGGCCCAAATTCCGGCGGATGCTTCATCCGATGTTCTCGCCACCGTGACCATTGCCCACCCGCATCTTTGGCGCGGCCTGGCCGACCCCTATCTTTATCAGGCGCAAGTCCGGATCTGGCGCGATGGACGGGCGGTCGACGCGGTGACCCAGCCCTTGGGTTTGCGCACCGTCGCGATTTCCCAGGACCGAGGTTTCCTCCTCAACGGGGAGCCATATCCGATTCGGGGCGTCAACCGCCATCAAGATCGCATCGACAAAGGGTGGGCGATCTCCGACGCCGACCACGATGAGGATCACCGGCTGATCCTGGAAGTGGGCGCCACCGCCATCCGCCTGGCCCACTACCAGCAGAGCGCCTATTTTCAGAGCCTGTGCGACCACAGCGGATTGCTCCTGTGGCAGGAGGTGCCGCTCGTCAACCGCGTTAACACGCTGCCGCAGTTTGAAGCCAATGCCAAACAACAGCTTCGCGAGATGATCCTCCAGGGGTACAATCATCCGGCGATCGCGTTTTGGGGGCTGTTCAACGAGCAGGAAGCGACCTGGTCGGACAAGCCGAGCGCGCCGGCGACCCCGCTGATCACCGCCCTTCAGGCGCTGGCCAAGAGCCTCGATACCCGTCGACCCACGGTGGGCGCATCCTGGATGCGTCAGCCGTCGACCCTACACGGCGTGCCCGATTGGATCTCCTTTAACATCTATCCGGGCTGGTACTGGGGCGTTCCGACCGACTTCGGGCCGACCGTCGACCAATTGACGAACCAACTCGACGGAAAGCGGATCGGCATCAGCGAATACGGCGCCGGCGCCAGCCCCTTCCAACACCACGAGGGCCCCTTCACCCAACCGGCGGTTTCGGCCTCGCATTTTCATCCGGAGGAATGGCAGGCGATCGTCCACGAACAAATCTGGGCGGCGGCCAAGGCCAATCCCCACCTGTGGGGCACGTTTCTCTGGAACATGTTCGATTTTGCCGTGGCCGCCCGCGACGAGGGCGATACGCCTGGCCGCAACGACAAGGGCCTGGTGACGTACGACCGCAAGACCAAGAAGGACGCGTTCTACTTCTACAAGGCCAACTGGAGCCGCTCCCCGGTCGTCTATATCACCTCGCGCCGATCCACCGAGCGGACGCAGTCCGACCCGGAGATCAAGGTTTATGCCAACTTTCCGGATGTGGAGCTGATCGTCAACGGCCGCTCGCTCGGCACGATGCACCCCGACGGGATCGCGATCTGCCGCTGGCCGAAAGTCCCACTCGCCCCGGGCGCCAACCGGATCGAAGCCGTGGGACGGTCCGGCACCGAAGTCGTGCGCGACGAGTGCACCTGGGACCTCAAGGTCGGTCCCTAACCCAACACCTTCACTCCACCCGGAGCGCCCCTTTTAGAACGTCGACCGAGGATGTTCCCACCAACACTTCGAAGTCGCCGGGCTGAACCGTGCGGTGCATGGCCAGATCGACCGACGCCAGTTTTTCCGGAGTGAGCTGGAACGTCACGGTGCGGGTTTCGCCCGGATCGAGCGCGACGCGGGCGAAGTCCTTCAGCTCCTCAACCGGGCGAACCGGCACGCTGACGACGGCATGGATGTAGAGTTGCACCACCTCATCGGCCCGAACCTTGCCGCCGTTGGTGACCTCGACCGAAACCTGCGCGGAGCCCGTCGCGGGGATCTTTGCGGGTGAAACCTGGAGGTTCTTGTAGCTGAAGTTCGCGTAGCTCAAACCGAAGCCGAATGGATAAAGCGGGGTCGAATCGGCGAGCACATACTCGCGGTACCGGGAGGGCTGGTGGTCGTAATAGACGGGCAACTGGCCCACCGAGGCCGGAATCGTCACCGTCAATTTGCCGCCCGGGCTCACCCGACCAAAAAGCACATCGGCGACCGCCGGACCGGTTTCCTCGCCGAGATACCAGCACTCGATCAGGGCGGGCGCGTGCGTCTTAAGGTCGTTCACCGAAAGGGGGCCGCCGTTGATCAAAAGCACGGCCACGGGCTTGCCCGTGGCGAGAATCGCCCGGGCCAGCTCGTGCTGGCGGCCCACCAGGTCGAGCGTGTCCCGATCCCCCAAATGCGAGTCCCAGGCTTCGCGCCGCAGCAGTTCGTTCTCGCCCAGCACCAGAACGATCGCATCGCTCCTCAACGCGACGGCCACGGCCTCGTCGATGAGCCGGGAGTCGTCCGCCGCGTCGTTCAGGACGGGGTTTTCATTCACCAACCAACCGGACACATGGTTCGCGGTCAGTTTGCAACCCTCTGCGTAAACGACTTTCATCGTCGTTCCGGCAAAGTCCTTGATGCCCTGCAGGACGCTCACGCCGCCCATCGGAACCGCCGAATAGTCGCCCAGATGGACCTCGGCGGCATTGGGTCCGATGACCGCCAAGGTCTTGATCTTGGTCGCGTCAAAGGGCAGCAGGTGACCCTGATTGTTGAGGAGGATCATGGCCTCGTCGGCGGCCTTGCGCGCCAGCGCCCGATGTTCCGCCGTGTTCGTCACCCGTCCCATCTCGGCCGGATCGACGATGGCATGGTCGAACAGGCCGCACAGAAACTTTACCCGCAACACCCCGGAAACGGCCCGGTCGATCGAAGCCTGCGCCACTCTTCCGCGGCGGACATCGTCGGCCAGGTTTGCAAAACAACGGCCCGGCCCTCCCAGGTCATAGTCCAAACCGGCCGCGATGCTCAGGACTCCCGCCTCATCCGGATTCGCGGCCGCCAGATGATTCTTATAGAGCATGTCCATCCCGGATCCGTCGCTCATCACAAAGCCGTCGAAGCCCCATTCGGTGCGCAGGATGTCGGTCAACAGCTTGTGGTTGATGTGATTGGGCACCCCGTCCCAATCGTTGTACGAAGCCATGACCGCGTGGGCGTGCCCCACCTTCACCGCAACTTCAAAGGGATAGAGATGGTCGGAACGAAACTGCCGTTCGGGAATGTCGACCGGGGCCGTGTTCCGGCCACCCTCCGGCTGGCCATGTCCGGCAAAATGCTTGAGCGATACCGCGACATGCTGGGCGTCGATGAGGGGGCCCCGACCCTGGAGGCCGTAGATCGCGGCCAATCCGATCTGCGCCACGAGATACGGATCCTCGCCAAAGCATTCCTCAAACCGACCCCAGCGCGGCTCTCGCGCCAGATCGAGCACCGGGCTCAACACTTCGCGCACCCCCGCGGCGCTCTCCTCCTGCGCGGCCGCGGCGAAGACCCGTTCGATCAGGCCCGGATCCCACGTGCTGCCCAAGGCGATCGCCTGCGGAAAGCTGGTGGCGCCCAATGCCATGTAGCCGTGGAGCGACTCGGAAAAGGAAAAAACCGGGATCCCGAGCCGGGTCTTCTCCCGCATATATTTCTGGATGGCGTTGAGCCGGCGCAGCCTCTGGCGAGGATCCCGGCCGAAGCGGTCCCGATCCCCGCCGGCCCGCACCGAACCGGCACCGTGGTCGAGGATCGCCGCGGAAGCGCCGGGGTGAAAATTATCCTGCGCATCGAATGCGTTCGGCTCCTCGATGCGCAGCCCCTGAAGCTGCGCGACCTTCTCCTCCAAGGTCATGCGTCCGAGCAGGTCGCGTAGACGGACCTCGATTGGGAGCGAGGGATCCCGATAAGGTGCGGCCGTCTGGGCAGCCAGACTGACGGCCAGCCAACCGAACGCCAAAACGAAGCGCAAACGTGGGGCCATGGGGGTTTATGAGAGGGTGGCATAAATGGTGGCTAGCGTCAAAACCTCCGCCTCCGCCTCCGCCTTCGCCTGGTGGCTACAGCCCGACGCCGTCCGCTTGCGCTATGCGAGCGTTTTAGGGGAATGGGGCGGGTTGGGCGTTTTTTCCGGAGGGGGTCGCTTGCCGTTCGAGGCCGTCCCGAACCCCGGGGCGCCGCAATCGGGACGTCTTGGACGTTGACGGGGCAGGGGAGAGCTTTTCCTATGACCGTTTACCGTCCTTGAACCGGGTTTTCATCAAGACCTACGGCTGCCAGATGAACGAGCGCGACAGCGAAGCCGTCGCGGCGATGCTGCGCGGACGCGGCTACCGGATCGTCGCGGATGAGGACCAGTGCGACATCCTGCTGCTCAACACCTGCAGCGTCCGCGACGCGGCTGAACAGAAGGCCATTGGGAAGGCCGGATATGTTCTCGCCCGTAAGAAGCGCCGCCCGGATTTCATCCTGGGCATTCTCGGCTGCATGGCCCAAAACCGCGGCGCGGCGTTGCTCGACCAACTGCCCGACGTCGACTTGATCGTGGGGACGCAGAAGTTCCACCGGGTGCCGGAGTTCCTCGACAACCTGCGCGCGGCCCGGGAGGCCGGCGCTCCGATCGGCGCGACCATCGTCGACACGGCCGAGGAGGTTGGCTCCCAGAACACGATTCGCGACCACCTGGAGGATGCGGCGGCGCCCGTCAGCGCCTTTGTTTCGATCCAGCAGGGTTGCAACATGGATTGCGCCTTCTGCATCGTGCCCAAGACCCGCGGCGACGAACGTTCGCGCCCCGCTGACGATATCGTCGCGGAATGCCAGACTCTGGTCGACCGCGGCGTGCGCGAAATCACGCTCCTCGGCCAGATCGTGACAAGCTACGGCCGGCGCGACGCCGCCCCCTCCGGCGGTATCTCCCCGTTTGTGCGGCTGCTCGAACGCGTGCATGCGATCGACCGGCTCGAGCGCATCCGCTTCACCTCGCCGCACCCGCGCGGCTTCAAGGCCGACCTCGTCGCCGCCTATACTCGGCTGCCCAAGCTGTGCGAATACGTGCACCTGCCGCTGCAATCGGGCAGCAACCGAATTCTGCGGGAAATGAACCGGCCGTACACCCGGGAGCGCTATGCCGAGATCGTCGCCGCGCTCCGGGCGGCGCGCCCGGACATGTATTTCTCGACCGACGTCATCGTCGGCTTTCCCGGCGAGACCGAGGAGGACTTTGCCCTGACCCGGGAGCTCTTCGAAATGGTCAACTACGACATGGCCTACATTTTCAAGTACTCCATCCGGTCCGGCACGCCGGCCGGGGACCGCGCCGACCAGGTGCCCGAGGAGATCAAGGAGACGCGCAACCAGACTCTCCTGCAGGTGCTCGAGGCCAACTCACTCCGGCGCAACGCCGCGCTGGTCGGCACCGTCCAGGAGGTGCTGGTCGAAGGGCCCGACCAAAGCGGCCGGCGTTTTTCCGGCCGCACCCGCGGCAATCGGGTGACCGTGTTCGATGCGGCCCCGCGCTGGGTCGGCGCCCTGGCCCCGGTCCGCATCACCCGCACCTCGGTGAGCACCCTCTACGGCGAAGTGGTCGGCGCGGCCGACCCCCAAAATCCGCTCGTCATATCCGCCACGGACGCCCTGACTTAACCTTATGTCGCTTCTCGCCGCCACGCTCGTCCCGGGGCTGATCCTGCTGCTCGTCGGGGTGCCGCTCCTCCTGCGCAGTTCCACGGCAATCGCCGCATTGAAGGCCTTCCCCCGGTCTCCCGGGGCGACCTATCTGTTCTTCGGCAGCGGGGCGGCCTGGTTCCTCTACGAGGTCTGGAACCTGTCGGCGGCCGACTTCGGGGAATATCACGTGCCCTTGACGATCGGCTTCGCGCTGATCGCGATCCTCGCCTTTCGCTGCGTGCCCGATTTCCTCGCGGTGCGCGGTCTCGCCATCCTCATGCTGCTCGGGGCCCTGCCGCTGTTGATGGCCAGCTATCTGCGCTTTGACGAACCGGGAGTGTACCCCCGCATTTATGTGCAGAAGGTGCTCGTCTACATCGGCATCGCCCTGGCGATCTGGCTGGGGGCGCAGCCCTGGCGCCTGCGGGATTTCTTCGAGTGGCTATTCGCGCGGGAATCCCGAGTCCGCTGGACCGGCGCGATCCTCGCCGGTTTTGGCGCGCTTCTTTCGGCGATCGCCTTCACCTTCTAGCGCATGCCCACCCCCGCGCCGCTGCTTTTGATCCTCGCCGGTCCGGCCGGATCGGGCAAAAGCACGCTGTGCGACCGCTTGGTTGCGGCTCAGCTCGGATTTTCCCGCGTGATCACGGCGACCACCCGGCCGCCGCGGGACGGCGAAGCCAACGGAATCCACTACCACTTTTTCACCCCGGCCGAATTCGAGGCCCGGGTCGCCCGCGATGAATTCCTCGAGTGGGCGTGGGTGCATACCCACGGACCGCTGGGCCAACCCGCCGCGCCCGATCCGTTTCGCCGGTATGGAACGCTCAAGGCGACCGTGCTTGAGCCGCTCGCCCGAAACCAAAATTTGGTGATGAGCGTCGACGTGCAGGGCGTCGCCAATATTCGGCGCGTCGCGGCAGCCGAGGCCCGGCTGCGCGACGCCCTGGTCACCGTGTTCATTTGTGTCGAACACGACCGCCTGCTCGCGCGCATGCGCCTCCGCGGCCAGGACAACGAGGCCGAGATCGCCCGCCGCATGGAGACCGCCCAGGCCGAACTGCGCGAGGCCCATCAATTCGACTTCGTCATCGAAAGCCGCACCCGCGAAGAGGACTTTGCCGCGCTCCTGCGCATCGTCGCCCAGGCCCGCGCCGCCCGCGCAACCGTCGCCTGACTGTTTTCTCGCCACCCCCAACCCCATGCGCCTCATTGCCCTCGCCATCCTGGTCGCGGCGGCCGCGGCCTTGCCCGCCGCCCGCGCCGCCGAACCCGCCGTCATCGATATCTGGCCGGAGGGCGTCCCCGGCCTCCACGCCAACGCCGGCCCCGAGCGGGTGGGCCCGGACAACCACATCAGCAACGTCAACCACCCCAGTTTGACCGTGTTTCAGCCGCCCGCGGGCAAGGCCAACGGCACGGCGGTGATCGTTTGCCCGGGCGGAGGCTACTACATCCTCGCCTTCAATCACGAGGGTCTGGCGGTCGGCCGGTGGTTCCAATCGCTCGGAGTGACCGCCTTCATCCTGAAATATCGGCTGACCGACTACGGTCAGCCGGCGCCGCTGCGCGACGTCCTGCGCGCGATCCGGCTGGTGCGTTCCCGCGCGGCCGAATTCGGAGTGGATCCCCGGCGGATCGGCGCGCTCGGGTTCTCCGCCGGCGGCCACCTGGTCGGCACGGCGGGCACCCTGTACGACGACCCGTCCGGACGCACCGGCGCCCCCCTGGACGCCGTGAGCGCGCGGCCGGATTTCCTGTTCCTCATCTATCCGGTGATCAGCATGACCGGGCCCTACGCCCATGCCGGTTCCCGGCAGGCGCTTCTCGGCCCCCATCCGTCCCCGGAGGTCTTGACCCATTGGTCGCCCGAACTCCAGGTGACCGCCCAAACCCCGCCCGCCTTCATTCTTTCCACCGACGAAGACACCGGGGTGCCGGCCGAAAACAGTATGGCCTTCTTCGAAGCCCTGCGCCGGCACGGGGTTCCGGCGGAACTGCATGTGTTCGAACACGGCCCCCACGGGTTCGGCTTGGGCGCGACCCAGGGGCCGACCGGCAAATGGCCCGAACTCGCCGCCAATTGGATGCGCCTGCACGGCTGGCTTCCGTAAAACGCATGTAACCGCCCAGGCCCGTTCGGTGTAACCTGGAGCAATGGACCCTGCCGAGTTCATCATCGAATCCGCCGGTTTGGACAAGACCTACGGATCGCAACGGGCGTTGGCCGACGTCAGCGTGCGGATTCCGCCCGGCACGATCGGCCTGCTCGGTCCCAATGGCGCCGGAAAGAGCACCTTCATCAAGTGCCTGCTCAACCTGGAAACGCCCACGGCCGGTTCCGCGACCGTTCTCGGCCGGGACATCCGGGCGGGCAATCGCGCCGCGCGCGAGCGCGTCGGGTACTGCCCGGAACAGGATTGCTTCATTTCCGGCATGGTCGGCTGCGAATACGTCACCCACTGCGGCCAGCTGTCCGGCATGCCCTTCCGCACCGCCCGGCAGCGCACTCACGAAATCCTCGACCTGGTCGGCATGGGCCAGGAACGGTACCGGCCGATCCAAGGCTATTCGACGGGGATGCGCCAACGCGTGAAACTCGCCCAGGCTCTCGTCCACGATCCCGACCTGGTGTTTCTCGACGAGCCGACCAACGGGCTCGATCCGAACGGGCGCGAGCATATCCTCAAGCTGATCGGTTCGCTGCAGCGTGAATTGGGCACGAGCGTCGTGATGTCCTCCCATCTGCTCCACGACGTCGAGCGGGTGTGCGACCGGGTGATCATCATCGCCCACGGCCGCATCCTCGAACACGACCGTCTCAGCGTCCTGAAAGCGCGCAACCAGCGGATCGTCGAACTGGCTCCGGCCGCCGAAGCGGACCGATTCCTGGCCGTGCTGGCCCAGGCCGGCTACGCCGCGACCCGCCAGGCCAACGGCCGCATCCGGGTGGTCGGCGCCGACGATTCGATCGACTGGGTTCTCCAGCTCATGCAGGCCCATGGCCTGCCGCCCGCCGAAATCACCGCCAACCCCGACGCCCTGCACGAGCTTTTCATCCAGGCGATTGCCTCCGACCATGGACAACCGGCTCGACCTTAGCCGCTGGCGGGAACGGCCAAACGGCCTCGGGTATCGGCGCTGGACGATCGTGGCCTTCGGCCTGAATCGCCTCCTGCGGGGCCGATTCTTTCGCGTCCTGCTCGTGGCCGCCTGGATCGTCGGGACGCTGGCCGGCACCGCCACATTTCTCTTTGCCCAATCCGTCATCCCCGGGGGCTGGTTCGACTCGCTGGCCAGCCATTTCGGACCGCGCGGCCACGCCGTGGCCGAAGCGGTGGGCGGATTCGTCCTCCTCTATCCGGACATTTGCATCCACGGGTTTTTCACGGCGGTGTTCTGGTACCAGGCCGGCATCGGTCTTTGGATGAGTCTGGTCGCGCTCACCGTGCTCGTGCCCCAATTGGTGACCAAGGACCGGGCCACGCACGCCCTGACCATCTATTTGTCGCGTCCGTTGACCTCCGTCGACTACCTGCTCGGCAAACTCGGCGTCATCGTGGGCACGATCCTGCTCCTCTGGACCGGCCCGCTGATCTTCGGTTGGCTGGTCAGCCTGGCCTGCGCGCCCAATGCGGACTTCGTCGCCTACTCGGTCTCCCCCTTCCTGCGCGCCTTGCTGTTCAATGGATTGGCCCTGGTCGTCCTGGCCATGATCGCCATGGGGGTGTCGGCGGCCAGCCGTTCCTCCGGCGCCACCATCGCCACGTGGCTCGGGCTTTGGCTCGTCGTCGGCGCCCTGGCCACAAATCCCGCGATGCCGCGCTGGTTGCGGGCCGCGAGCTTCAGCCACGATCTGCGCGAAGTCCGCGGCGCGGTCTTCCGCCTCGACGAAGCGCTGGCGGCGGCCGGAACCCTGCCCGTCATCGAGCGGACTTTTTCGACCTCGCTTCACCGCGCGGCCGACCAAACCCGGGCGACCGACCTGGCCGGCGCCCTCGGCGGACTGATCGTCCTCGGCGCGGTCTCGTCGACCGTGCTCCTGCGCAAATTTCGACCCGAATGAACGCCGTCGTCGAAGCCCGCGGCTTGAGCCGCTTCTATGGCCTCGTCCTGGGGCTGAACAACGTGAATTTTGCCGTGCGAGCGGGTCTGACCGGCGTGGTGGGTCCGAACGGGGCGGGCAAGACCACGCTGTTTCGATTGCTGACCGGGCAAATCCGGCCGAGCTCCGGAACGATCACGGTGTTCGGGGCCAATCCGTGGAATACACCGGCCGTTCTCGGACGCATCGGCTACTGCCCAGAAGGCGAGGCCGTGCCCGTCGTGCTGCGCCCGCCCGCCTGGCTGACCGGCCTCGCGATGGTGTCCGGCGCGAGCGCCGCCGAGGCGCGCTCTCTCGCCCGCACCTGCCTTGAGCGGGTGCGGCTGCCCGCCGATCATTGGCGGAAGCCGCTGGGCGAGTTGTCCAAGGGCATGCGCCAGCGGGTCAAACTCGCGCAGTGCCTCCTCCACGATCCGGATCTCTTCATCTTCGACGAACCGCTGAACGGGCTCGATCCCATGGGCCGGGAGGATTTCCTGAACGTCCTGCGCGAGCTCGCCGCAGGCGGCAAGGCCGTGCTGATTTCCAGCCATATCCTCCAGGATCTGGACGCGCTTTGCCGCGAATTCATCATTTTGCGCCACGGCCGGATTCCGCGTTCGCTCAACGAGGCGACCTCGCCGGGCGCCCGCAAGCAATGGCCGGCCGCGACGACCTTCCGGTGCGCCGATCCGCTCAAGCTGGCCCGCTATTTCTTCGACCAGGGCCTGGTGCGCGGTTGGGACGCCGTGCCCGGGGACGCCGCCCTCCTGCACGTGCGCTGGGACGAGCCCGAGCGCTTCTATGCGGATTTCACGCGCCACTTGCGCGACAGCGGCGTGGCGATCACCGAAGTTCGGGCCACCGAATCGCTCCTGGACAAGGCGCTCGAATCGCCCCCCCGGTCATGACTCCCAGCCTCCGACGCGCCTTAGGCGGCATCGGGCGCATCGCCGCCCAGCAGTACTTCTCCCGGACCCACGGCCTTACGCTCGGCGGGCTGCTCCTCGCGCTCGCGCTCGTCCTTTTCGCCGTCGTCCGCGGCCGTCACGGGCCCGAGTCCTATCTAACGTTCACCGAAGGCTTCTATTTCACGTTTGTCGCGCCGCTGAGCGCATTCATCGCCGGGGCGGGCGCCGTGCGCGAAGCGATGAAGCCGGCGTCGGCCGACTATCTTTTCACCCGGCCCATCCGCCGGCCCGTCTTCCTGGCCCTGCGCTACGCGACCCATCTGGTCGCCTGCGAGGTCGATTTCGCGGCGGCCTTCCTGGTGCTCGTGGCGATCGGCGCCGCGCACGCGGTGCCCGGTTTGCTGGCGGCGGCGCCCCGGATGCTCCTGGCGCAGATTGCCGGCGTTGCCGCCTGCAGCGCCTTTGGGTTCTTCTGCGCGGCCGTCACGTCGCGCTGGATCATACTCGGCCTGGGCTATGCGGCCGTGTTCGAGGGAGCGATCGGCCACCTGCCGCTCGTGGTCAACCGCCTGTCCATGATGCGCCAAATCCGGGTGATCCTGGAGTCGACCGGGGAAGCCCAGCTTCCAACCCTGCGCATCGCCGTCGCCACGGCCTTCCTCGTCGGCTGTTCGGTGCTCTTCGTCGCCGTCGCCGCAGCGGCCTTCGGCCGCCGCGAACTCATCGGCGATTCGGACGATAGCCTGTAACCGCTCCCGGCGGAGGGGTGTAGTAATCGTCAATCAGAACCCGTCACAATCTCTTATGAAGACCTTCCTCTCCTGTCTGACCTTGTTCGCCCTGTCCCCTTTGGCCGTCGTTCCCGCCCGGGCGGCCCTCGATCCGTCCCTGGTCTCCAGCGACGCCCGCTGGCTCGTTTACGCCGATTTTGACGGCCTGCGCGCGTCCACGGTCGGCCGCCAATTGATGACCGCCCTGGGCAAGATCCCGCTGCCGACCGGCGACGGCCAAATCCGCATAGACCCCAGCAAGCTTATCGCGACGGTGCGCAGCGTAACCGCCTTTGGCGCCAACTTTTCCAAAGACGCCAACCTGGTCGACGGCACGCTGATCATCCAGGGAACAGCCGACCTGCGAAAGATCGCCGAGGCCATCCTGATTCAGCAAAACACGGCCAATCCCAGTCAGATTCTGGAAGTCAAGGACCTCGGGTATGACGCATATGCCTTCACCCAGCCCGGCGCGACCGGCCGATCGGTGATCATCGCCTTCCCGCCCGAGCCGGTAATCCTGATCAGCAAATCCCGGGAGCAGATCCAGGCGGCTCGGGCGCTCGTGAATGGCGGCTCGGCGTCGCTCGCGCGGACGCCGTCCTCGCCGCTCAATCCGCTCCTGACCCATTCGGGTTCGGCTCTCCTGTTTGCCGCCAGTCTCCTGCCCACGGACCAGATGTTTCCCGACGGGGCCCCTCAGACCCGCATTCTCCGCATGGCCACGTCCGGATCCCTCGCGCTCGGCGAGGAACAGG
>CAZWMF010000045.1:0-12183 GCA_964634535.1 uncultured Opitutaceae bacterium
ATCGGATAGGATGGAGGCAAATGAAATTGCATATTCTTCCGGCGGGGCCGATTCAGACGAATGCTTACCTTTTGGTGGCGCCAGCGCGGGGAGAGGCGATATTGATCGATGCCCCGCAGGGGGTTTGGGCCAAGGTGGAGCCGATTTTGAAGGCGGAAAAGTGCCGGCTGGTGGGGCTGTGGCTCACACATGGGCACTGGGATCATATCCAGGGGGCGGCGGAAGTGGTGAGGGAGAGTGGGGTGTTGGTGAGCGGACACCGGGCCGATCAGGGGCTTTTTGAGGATCCGGCGCTCATGTCGGCTTTCGCGGGGGCGGGGGAGTTGGAGCCGGTGAAAATCGACCATTGGCTGCAGCCGGGCGAGAAGGTGGCGGCGTTGGGGCGGGAGGTCGAGGTCCGCCATGTGCCGGGGCACTGCCCGGGGAACGTGTTGTTTTATTTTGGCGATGCCAAGGTCGCCTTTGTGGGCGATGCGCTGTTCCAGGGGTCGGTGGGGCGGACGGATATTCCCGGGGGCGATTTTGATGTGCTCAAGCAGTCGATTCGCGAGCAGATCTATACGTTGCCCGACGCGACCACGGTCTTTCCGGGGCACGGGCCAAAAACCTCGGTGGGCATCGAGAAAGAGGACAATCCTTTCGTGCAGGCGTGAGCGCCGCCGATTCTAAAGATTCGAATATGGGCATCGTCGATCACGAAGGGTTTATGCGCCGGGCGCTCGAACTCGCCCGGCAGGGGTGGGGCCTGACCCATCCCAATCCCATGGTCGGCGCGGTCATCGTGGAGGACGGGCGCGTCGTGGCCGAGGGCTTCCACGCGCAGGATGGCGGACCGCACGCCGAGCGGGTCGCGCTGGGGGCGCTCGGTCGGGCGCCGCGGCCGGAGGCCACGCTGTACGTGACATTGGAGCCTTGCTCGACGGCGGGCCGCACGGGCGCCTGCACCGAGGCGATCCGCGAAGCGGGGCTGCGGCGGGTCGTGGTGGGGGCGACCGATCCCAATCCGGTCCATGCCGGACGCGGATTCGGCGTCCTGCAGGCGGCGGGTGTCGAGGTGATTTGCGGGGTGTTGGAGCGCGAGTGCGCCGACTTGAATTTGCTCTTCAACCATTGGATCACGACGGGGAGGCCGCTCCTGGCCGCCAAGGCGGCGGTCAGCCTGGACGGGCGGGTGGCGTGCCGGTCGGGCGATTCCCAATGGATCACCGGGGGAGCGGCGCGCAGCGACGTGCACCGCTGGCGCCGGCTCTTTCCGGCCATCGCAGTGGGCGCCGGAACCATCCAGCGCGACAATCCGCGGCTGACGGCCCGCCTGGCGGGGGCGCCGGAATTTTCGCCCTGGCGCTTTGTGTTCGACGGCCGCTTGCGCACCGTGGTCGATCGCAATCTGCCCCGGGTCTACACCGACGAATTTCGCGAACGCACCGTCGTGGTGACGACGCCCCACGGCGGCGAGGGCTATGTGCGCAAACTGCGGGCGATGGGCGTGCAGGTCTGGGTGTGCCCGTCGCCGACCCAGCGGGTGCCGTTTGGAGAATTCCGCAAGCGCTGCGCCGAGGCGGGCATTCTCGGCGTGTATTTCGAGGGCGGTCCGCAATTGGTCAGCCAGCTCATGGTCGACCGGCAGCTCGACTATTTCTTCTGCTACTCCGCGCCGATCATCCTGGCCGACGAAAAGTCGCGCGCGATGCTCAAGGGCCTGCGGACCGATAAGCTGGTCGGAGCCGTCCGCTTGACCGACCTGCGCCATGCGGTCTTTGGCGACGACGCCCTTTGCCGCGGCCGGGTGGTCTATCCCGAGAAACTGCAGATCGACGAGACGACGTTCAGCCTGGACTGAGCATGGCCGGTCCGCAGCTCATCTATCTGGCCTCGGGCAATGCCCACAAGGCGGCGGAATTCGCGGCCTTGGCCGCCCGCGACCGCCTGCCGATCGACATCCGCTCGGCCCGGGAACTCGGCGGCATGCCCGCGGTGCCGGAGGACACCGGCACCTTCGTCGGCAATGCCCGCCAGAAGGCGCAGGCCCTGCGCCGGCTCTCGCCCGCCGCGGCCTGGGTCTTGGCCGACGACAGCGGCTTGTGCGTCGACGCTTTGCAGGGGGCGCCCGGGGTGGATTCGGCCATCTACGCCGGCCCACCGGGCGACGCCGCGGCCAACCGGGCAAAACTCTTGCACGCGCTGGCGGGCGTGCCGGCGGCGGAGCGGGGCGGGTATTTTATCTGCGTTCTCTTCCTCCTCACCGGCAGCGGCGAGGAATGGATCTTCGAGGGCCGTTGCGCGGGGGCGATCGTGACCGCCGAACGGGGCGGGGGCGGTTTCGGCTACGATCCGCTCTTCGCAGTTGCCGGCCGTACCTTTGCGGAGATCCCCGAGTCGGAGAAGAACCGCCTGAGCCATCGGGCAAAGGCCTGGTCGGCTCTGGTGCAATTTTTGGTGGGACGGCAGGCGGCGGTGTGACTGGCAACCGGGTCGCCGGTGCAAAAGCCTTCGACAAGACCAGCCGGTTGGGCTTGGCTCGTCGGCTTACGCCATGGGCCAATTCTACATCACCACCGCGATCGACTACGTCAACGGGTCGCCGCATCTCGGGCACGCTTATGAGAAGGTGCTCACCGATGTGATCGCCCGCTTGCGGCGGCTGCGCGGCGACACGGTCCACTTTCTCACGGGCACGGACGAGCACGGCCAGAAGGTGCAGATCAGCGCGCGGGCCCGGGGCATCGAGCCCCAGGCGTTTGCCGACACGGTCAGCGCGGAATTCCGGGACCTGCTCGTCAAACTGAACATATCGAACGACGACTTTATCCGCACGACCGAGGACCGGCACAAGCGCGTCGTGCGGCGCATCCTGCAGGAGCTCTTTGACAAGGGGGAGATCTATCCGGGCGAATACCGCGGCTTTTACAGCACCCGGCAGGAGCAGTTCCTCCAGGACAAGGATCGCAATCCGGACGGCAGTTGGCCGGAAATCTTCGGCGAGGTCACCGAAATCGTCGAACGCAACTACTTCTTCAAGCTGCGCGCCTACCAGGACTGGCTGGTCGGGTTTTTGAACGCACACGAAGACTTCGTGTTCCCGCGCTTTCGGCAGAAGCAGGTGCTGGAATTTCTCAAGGAGCCGCTCAACGACCTGTGCATCTCCCGGCCGCGCGAGCGGCTGGCCTGGGGCATTCCGCTGCCCTTCGACGAAGCCTACGTGACCTACGTCTGGTTTGACGCCCTGGTCAATTACTATTCGGCCGTGGCGGATCGGCCGGGCGTCTGGCCGGCCACCTGGCACGTGATCGGCAAGGATATCCTGGTTCCGCCCCACGCGGTGTATTGGCCGATCATGCTGCACGCGGCCGGCCTGCCGCTGCCCAAAGGCATCCTGGCCCACGGTTGGTGGCTGCAGAGCGGGGCCAAAATGTCGAAGAGCACGGGCAACGCGCTCAACCCGCTCGATCTGGTGGCCGAGTTCGGCGCCGACGCCTTCCGTTACTTCCTGATTCGCGAGATGACGGTGGGCCAGGACAGCGAGTTCACCCGCGAGCAATTTCTGGCTCGGTATAATAGCGATTTGGCCAACGACCTGGGCAACCTCGTCAACCGGACGCTCAACATGACCGGGCGCTTCCACGCGGGCACGATCCCGGCCGCGGCGGCCGAAGGCGATGAAGAGAAGGCGTTGCGGGCGCTGTGGGACCAGACCGGCCCCGAATTCGTCCGTTTGGCCGAGGGTTTCCAGTTCCATCTGGCGCTGGACACGCTCTTCGCCTTCGTGCGCGCAATCAATGGCTACATCGAAAAGCGCGCCCCGTGGAAGCTGGGCAAATCGGCCGATCCGGCCGACCGAGCCAAGCTCGATACCGCGCTTGCCGTGATGGCCGAGGCGCTGCGGCTGGCCGCGACCGCCCTCGAGCCGGTCATGCCGACCGCCACCGCCAAAATCCACGAGGTCCTGGGCCGCGCGGTGCCGGGATTGTGGACGGAGCGGCTCGCTTGGGGACAAGCGCTCGCCGGCGCCACCGTGGCCCCGGCGCTCGTACTCTTTCCCAAGCCGACGCCGGCCCGATGACGATCCTGCCGCTGGATCTGCCGGCCAGCCGGACGCCGGACGCTCTGCGCGACTTCCTGCGGGCCTGCCAGGCGGCGGCCGCGGCGCGCCGCCACCCGCAGTTGGTCAGCATTTCCCTGGAAGTCGATGCACTCGATCCCCTGGCCGTCTTGGAATCGATTTTCGAGCCGGGCGAGCGCCATTTCTATGTTGAGCGGGTGGCGAGCGCCCAGGCGGTGGCCGGGGCCGAGGCGGTCGCGTCCTGGTCGGCCGCCGGGCCGGATAGGTTTGCCGCATGCCAGCGGTTCATCGACGAGACGCTCGACCATTGCATCGCGGTCGGCGACCTGGACCGGCCGTTCGCCGGCCCGCATTTCTTCGCGGCCTTTCCCTTTGCCGAGGACCCGGAGCCGGGCGAGCCGTTCGCGGCGGCGCACGTTTTCGTGCCGCGCTGGCAGGTGGCGGCGGCCGAGGGACGCACGCTCGCGGTCGCCAACCTGATCGTGAGCGCGGACGCGCCGGTCGAGCCCTTGGCCGAACGGGTCTGGCGCGCGCACGGGAAGTTTGCCGCCTTTGACTACAGCGCCCCGGAATTCACCGAACCGGCGCCGCGCACGGCGGCGGTGCGCGAAGCCGGCCAGGCCGGCCGCTATGCCGCGGCGGTGCGCGCCAGTCTTCAGGATATCACCGCCGGCCAGTATGAAAAAATCGTGCTCGCGCGGGCGAAAGACCTGGAGGCGCCCGAGCGGCTGCATCCCCTGCGGATGCTCAACGGGCTGCGCGAACGCTTTCCGGATTGCTACGCCTTCTCGGTGGCCAACGGGCGCGGGCAAAGTTTTATCGGAGCGAGTCCGGAGCGATTGCTGGCCGTGAAGGCTGGCCGCCTGCGGACCGAGGCCTTGGCCGGCTCGGCCCGGCGGGGCGTGGGCGCGAGCGAGGACGCGGCCTGGGCGGCGGCACTCGGGCGCGACCAAAAGGAATTGCGCGAACACCGGCTCGTCACGGAAGCGATCGCCGCCCAATTGCGGGAACTGGGTCTAGTGCCGCACTTTCCCGACAAGCCCGGCCTGCGCCGTTTCGCCAACGTCCAGCACCTGCATACGCCGATCGAGGCCGAATTGCCCCCGGCCGTCCATTTGCTCGACGTTGCGGCCGGGCTGCACCCGACGCCGGCGGTCGGCGGCGCGCCCCGTGCCCAGGTGCTGCCGCGCATTCGCGAATTGGAGGGCTTCCCGCGCGGACTCTACGCCGGGGCCCTGGACTGGATCGATTGCCGCGGCGACGGCGAACTGTTCGTCGGCCTGCGTTCGGCCCTGATCGACGGCTGCCGGGCCCGGCTCTATGCCGGCGCGGGCATCGTTGAAGGCTCGGATCCGGAGAAGGAATTGGCCGAGACCGAACTCAAGTTCAACGTGATGGAGGCGGCCTTGCTCGCCTGAGCGCTGCCGCCCGGGGCCGGCCACGATCCCATGTTTCGAGCGATGCTCCGGAAGCTGGCCGATGGGACGCCCCTGCGCGGACCCTTGCAGGCCTTTTCCGCCCGGCGGTACCGGGCCTGGCAACTGGCGGCCTGGGAGCAGGCCGGGCGGCCCTATCCGGCGGCCGAGCCGTTCAAGCACGACCTATTGCGCGAATACGCTCGGCGCTACGGATTGCGCATCCTGGTCGAGACCGGCACATTCCAGGGCGGCACGGTCGAGGCGCTGCGACGGGAATTCGACCGGGTCTATTCGATCGAACTGAGCGCCCCGCTTTACGAGAACGCCCGGAAGCGGTTCGCCGGTCGGAGAAACGTGGAGATCCTCTTTGGAGACAGCGGCGTCGAACTGGGCAAGCTCCTGCCGCGCCTCGACCGGCCGGCTTTGTTTTGGCTGGACGGTCACTACTGCGGCGGCCTCACCGCCAAGGCGGCGACCGAGACGCCGATCTTCGAGGAATTGGGCGCGATTCTGGCATCGCCCGACCGCGGGCACGTCATCCTGATCGACGACGCCCGCTGCTTCGGCACCTATCCGGATTATCCGACGCTCGAAGCGCTCACCGATTTCGTCCGGACGCGGCGGGCCGCGGTCGATATCGCCGTTCGGGACGACTGCATTCGAGTCACCCCCAAGTCGATCTAGGGTATTTTTGCAAATCTGGTTTGGCCGATGTCGGAGCCGCAGTTTTCAAATCGAAACCCATTAGGATGACGTCGTCGTATTGGCCGTCGACCAACCGGCCGCGAATCCGTCGACCCTCCTCCACGAATTCGAGTTTTCGATAGAGGGCGATCGCGGGAAGGTTGGAGGCATAAACGCTCAACTCGATTTTCTCCAATCCCCGGGTGCGGGCCTTGGCGATCGTGGCGGTCACGAGGCGCCGACCGATTCCCTGGCCGCGATGCGCGCGGTCCACGCCCATGCCGAGCCGGCCAATATGGCCGTTGCCCACCGCCGCCTCGCCGGGAATCGCGTCGCACCAACCCAAAATTGCACCGTGTTCGGCCGCGACGAACTGCGGCCAATCATGCTCGACGCTCCGGGCGACAAATTTCTTCACCTCGTCGAGCGGGGGCGCTTCCAACATGGCGAGAAACCGGCGTTCGCGACACACCCCGTCCAGCACGGCCCGAAATGCCGGCACGTCGCTCAGGGTGATTGGCCGAATCGCGATCATGGAATCCGGATTTGTGCATACGGCCAGCCATGCCTGTCGCAAGCGCCATCTTGCTCCGTCGGCGAGTCCCGAGCGGCCGGCTCCGTCCAGGCTAGCTCGGGTGATCAGAAAAGCCCGATCGTTGCGTCGGTACGCTGGTCGTCCCGGCCGCGGTTCACCGACGGCGGGCTTGCCCGGCGTCGGGAAAGTAGAAAGGCTGATCGGGTATGCCGTCGCCAATGATGGATTTGCGCAATGCGAATACGCTCTGGGCCAGCGTGTTCGTCGAAACCCTCTTCCGGTGCGGCGTGCGGCAGGCGGTCGTCTCGCCCGGATCGCGTTCGGGGCCCCTGGCCGTCGCCCTGGCCCGCCATGAGGGCATCGAAGCGATCCCCGTGCTCGACGAACGTTCGGCCGGGTTTTTCGCGCTGGGCCTCGCCCGCCAGCATCTTCAACCGGTATTGCTCGTGTGCACGAGCGGCACCGCCGCCGCCAATTACCTGCCGGCCGTGATCGAGGCCAAGGCGAGCGGGGTGCCCCTCGTGATCGCGACGGCCGATCGGCCGCCGGAATTGCGCGGCTGCAATGCGGGCCAGGCGATCGACCAGCAGAAGATTTTTGGCGCATTCGTAAACGACTACCTCGAATTGGCGGTGCCCGAACTGGACGAGGGGCGCCTGCGCTACCTGCGCCAGAGCGTGGCCCATGCCTGCGCGCGCAGCACCAATCCGTTTCCCGGGCCTGTGCACCTAAATGTGCCCCTGCGCGATCCGTTGGCGCCGGTCGCCGATCCGGCGACCGAGCGGTTCGCCTCCGGCTTCGAATGGAACCGCTTCTTTGGCCACCTCCGGCCGGTCGCGACGAGCGAGCCGCTCACCCGGGCGCCCCTCCTGACGACGGATTTGCACGGCCTCGTCGTGGTCGGACCCGCCCAGCCCCGCGATCCGCGGGCCTTTGCCTCCGTGGTCGGCGAGATCGCCCGCAAGCTGGGCTGGCCCGTGGTGGCCGACGCCCTTTCGCCCATTCGACATTTTGGCTCCCTCGTGCCCGGCGTCGTCACGGCCTACGACGCCATCCTGCGTTCGGAGGACGCGGCCCGCCGGCTCAAACCCGACTGCGTCCTCTGTCTGGGCGGCTGGCCCACGAGCAAGATCCTGCGCGGCTGGCTGGACGGGGCCCAGGTGCCGACCTGGCTCATCAGCAACCGGCCGGACAATCGCGACGCGCTCCACGGGTCGACCAGCCAGGTGGCGATATCGCTGCGGACCCTCGCCGCGAGCCTGCCCGACGGCGGGGTGACTGGCGGCTACGCGGGGGTCTGGCGCGACTGCGAAGAGCGGGCGCGGCGCGTTCTGGACCAACGATTGGAGCATGCGGCCGAATTCTTCGAACCGAAGGCGGCCTGGCTCCTGGTCCGGCACCTGCCGGCGGAAACCCCGGTCTTCCTGGCCAGCAGCATGCCGGTGCGCGACGCCGAATATGTCTGGCCGCTGAGCGAGGGCCGGATCCGGCCGTACTTCAACCGCGGCGCCAATGGGATCGACGGCACGTTGTCGACCGCCTTGGGCGCGGCCCATGGCGGGCCGCCCGCCGTCCTCCTGACGGGCGACCTGGCGCTGCTCCACGACGCCAATGGATTCCTGATCGGACCGAAGTTTCGGGGCAGCCTGACGATCGTGCTCATCAACAACCAGGGAGGGGGCATCTTCAATCACCTGCCGATCGCCCAATTCGATCCACCCTTCGAGGCGTTCTTTGCCACGCCGCAGGACGTCGATTTCACCGCGCTGGCCGCCACCCACGGGGCGGCCTACGTGCGCGTGCGCGACTGGGCCCATTTCGTCGAACAGATCACGGTCTTGCCCGAGACGGGTCTGCGCCTGCTCGAGATCAAGACCGACCGCCGGAGCGACGCCGAGGCCCGCAAGACCCTGTTCGCGGACATGGCGCAGGCGGCCGCGGCCACCGGGTAACGGTTTGGACGTATGCGGGGTCGGTGGAGCTATTTCGGGGCCGCGCGGGCAGTGGCCGTTGCGGCCCTGGTCGCGCTGCCGCTAACTTGGCTGTGGGATCTTCACGCCGGCTTCTATTTCGACTGGTACCACAACCTGTGGATGATCGGCTACACGGGCGAATACTGGCGAGTTCATGGCTCGTTCCCGGTCACCTTCAATTCGCTGCCCTCCGTCGGCACCCCACTGCCCATTTTTTACGGTTTTGTGCTGTATCCGATGCTCGCCCCGCTCGCGGCCTGGGCCGGGGCGGCGGTGGCGCTGCGCATCGGACTCGGGGCCCTGGTGCTCACGCAAGTTCATGCGCTCCTCGCGGCCGGACGCACCGTAGGGATTGACCGGCGGCTGAGCTTCGTCGTCGCGGCCTCGGTGGTCTGGTCGGTGTATTCCCTCACCAACCTGTACAACCGTGCGGCGATTCCGGAGTACTTTGCCGTGGGACTGCTGGTCGCCTCGCTGGGCTACGGGATCTCGGCCTCGGCGCAATGCGCACCGGGGCCGGCTTTTCGCTACGGCTGGCTGGCGGTGCTCTGCGCCGCGCTCTCCGCCGCCACTCATCCGCCGACGGCGCTGCTGGCTGCGCCCTTCTTGGCGGTGTTGACGGGGATTGGGGCGGTCGAGGGATTCGCCCGCGCGCGGCGTTATCCCGCGTTCCGCGCGGCGGTCGGAGGCGCGGCCGGGGCGGCGGTCGGCGGACTGGCGCTGCTCGCGCCGTGGCTCTACGCCAGTTTTCGGCTAGCCCGCGACTTGACGATCGAGGCGCCCGGCGGGCCACTTACCTACTATCCCCACCGTTCCGACTCGTGGCTCGGCCGCTTCGCGCCGATTCCCTACGACGAGGCGGCCTGGCGCCATGTCGCCGCGCAGACGCCGTATCTCGAGGCGCCGGTGAGTGTCGGACTCATCGTCCTCCTCGCCTGGAACTTCCGCCTCTGGCTAAGCCTGAGGCGGACGCCATCTCGGCCCAACCGGAGCGTGTGGGAAGGCTGCGCGGGACCGGTGATGTTGGCCAGCGGGATATGGTTTGTCGTCGCTCTCGCGATATCCCTACCGTTGCCCGGCACGCGGGCGGTCACGGTGCTAACCCCGTATGTTCAGTTTGGTTACCGACTGGTCAGCCACTGCAACGCCGCATTGCTGGTCATGGTGTTGGCGTCGGGGTCGTGGCTGGCCGCCCGGAGCGCATACCCGCGATACCGGACCGGCACGCGCATCGTCCTGGGCGCAGCGTTCGCGCTTGGGGGGACCGGGCTGCTGATCAAACTCGCGCATGCGCATGCGGTACAACAGATCGAAGCCAGTCCGATGTTCGCCTGGTCGGGACCCCGAAACGCTCTCGTGGAGGGCGGGGACGACTGGCTCGACCAGATATATGCGACCCCCCGTCGCTTTCTTGAACTTCCGGGTGCCGTCCGGATCCAAACCACTCCCAGGCGCTTTCCCGTTGGCAGTGGACCCGGCGACTTCGGCACGGTGCATTCCTTCGCGGTCGACCAGCCCCAGGCCGGCTGGGTCCTGACCGACGCCGTGGCCTTTCCCTGGACCCGCATTCAGGTGAACGGCCGCCGTGCCGAGGCAGTCGCTCGGTGCAATTACCTTTTGGCGGTGCGGTTGCCGGCCGGCCATTCCGTCGTGGCCTGGTGGTGGCGGCCGGATCCAATTTGGGCGACGTTGTATCGGTGGTCCCGCGGCGCGCTAGCGGTCTTGCTGGTGCTGACGGCGGCGGGGGCAGCCGCTTGCCTGCCCGGGCGCGACCGGTTCTGATCGAACCGTTTCGGTGTCGCCAGGCGGGGGGGGGACCGTCAGGTTGAAACCAACTCCCTCCGCATGAAGACCCCCTGGAAATCCGTCCGCCGCTATTCGGACATCCGGTATGAGAAATGGGACGGCATCGCCAAGGTGACGATCAACCGGCCGGAGAAACGCAATGCGTTCCGGCCCGAGACGGTCGCCCAGATGATCGAGGCGTTTTCCGAGGCCCGGGACGATCCGAAGATCGGGGTGGTTCTATTGACCGGGGCCGGTCCGCATACGGACGGCAAGTATGCCTTTTGCGCCGGGGGCGACCAGTCGGTGCGCGGGCCGGCCGGCTACGTCGGCGCCGACGGGGTGCCGCGCTTGAACGTGCTCGACCTCCAGAAACTCATTCGCTCGATGCCCAAGGTCGCGATCGCCCTTGTGGCTGGTTACGCGATCGGCGGCGGCCACGTGCTGCACGTCGTCTGCGACCTGACCATTGCGGCCGACAATGCGATCTTCGGCCAGGTCGGGCCCCGGATGGGCAGCTTTGACGGGGGCTTCGGTTCGAGCTATTTGGCGCGGGTCGTCGGCCAGAAGAAGGCCCGAGAGATTTGGTTTCTTTGCCGGCAATACTCCGCGGCGGAGGCCCTGGACATGGGGCTGGTCAACACGGTCGTGCCCGTGGCCGAACTCGAGGCCGAAGGGGTCAAGTGGGCCCGGGACATCCTGCAGAAGAGCCCTCTGGCGATCCGCACGCTGAAAAGCGCCTTCAACGCCGAACTCGACGGCCAGGCCGGCATCCAGGAACTGGCCGGCAACGCGACCCTGTTGTATTACCTCAGCGAAGAGGCCAAGGAATTCCACCGCGCCCAGCGCGAGAAACGCGCGCCGGAAGCCGGGAAATTTCCCTGGCTGCCGTAACTCAGGGTTGACCGGCATTCTTCGGAACGTCCGGCGAATCGGGCGGCGTCTCGATGTTTTCGCTTTCTTCAAGGTCGCAGATCGACCCGAAGAAACCGCTGGACCCAAATGGCCGGGCGCGTCAGCGATGACGCGCGCCGGCGGGGGCGACCGGCCGCTTACTTGGCGGCCAGGCTCTTGCGCAGATCGGCCAGTTGTCCGGCCGAACCGAGCTTCGTGTTCTTGTGCGCGATGAACTTCGCGTACTCGTCGATGAAAATCTTGCCCGGGGGACGGAAATCGAATTCACCCGGCTTGTCGCGGAAGAACTCGCGATGGACGCGGGTCCAGACCAGGCGGCCATCCGTGTCGATGTTGATCTTGGTGACGCCCAGCTTGGCGGCGGGGAGATATTCGTTCTCGTCCACGCCGACCGCGCTGCCCAGCGTGCCGCCGGCCGCGTTGATTCGGCGAACTTCCTCCTGCGGCACCGACGAGGAACCGTGCATGACCAGGGGATAGCCGGGCAGAAGGGCCTGGATCTTCACCATGACGTCGAAATGCAGCGATTGGTGGCCCTTGAACTTGTACGCCCCGTGGCTCGTGCCGATCGCGCAGGCGAGCGAGTCGCACTGGGTGGCGGCGACGAATTTCTTGGCCTCCTCGGGATCGGTCAGGCAGGTGTGGCCTTCCTCGACCTTGATGTCCTCTTCGACGCCGCCCAGCATGCCGAGCTCGGCCTCGACGGAAATGCCCTTGGCGTGCGCGGCCTTGACCACCCGGAGGGTGATCGCGGCATTCTTGTCGAAGGCCTCGTGCGAGGCGTCGATCATGACCGAGCTGTAAAAGCCGGAG
>CAZWMF010000045.1:12193-12871 GCA_964634535.1 uncultured Opitutaceae bacterium
GCATGCGCTTATCCGTGTATTTGCGCGCCCCCTTGGAGATCTGGATGATGAACGGGGCCTGGGAGTCGATGCATCCGCGAAAGAGTCCCATCGCCTGTTCGGCGTTGTTGATGTTGTAAGCGCCGACGGCGTACTTGCCGTAGGCATGCTTGAAGAGCTGCGCCGTGGTGACGATCATAAGAAAAGGATTTTAGGCTAAACCGGCCCGGGGAATTGACAAGACCGAAGGGGACCGATCGCGGCGGGTGCTTCTTTCGCCAAATAATGCGTAGACCCGGGTCGCCTGGTCCGCCCGACGGGCTCGTCCGTCAGGGTGGGCGGGTCTCCTCGTGGTACTCGGCGTCGGTATTGACGTTCCACAGGTTGAACGCGCCGCCCTGCAGATTGCGCACCGCCAGGAGCGACGTGAACATCGAGTGGTCCTGGTTGTTGTACTTGTGCATGCCGTTGCGGCCGACCACCTGGAGATTGCCGGCGTGGAGTTCGAGGGCGGCGCGGATCCGCGCCACGTCGGCCCGATAGTCGGCGCTGTAAACCGGGTAGGCCTTCTCCATCCGCACGACCGTGCCGTCCACCACCGCCTCGCGCGGGGCGATGCCCAGTTGGGCCAATTCCCGGCGGCCCAGTTCGACCAGCGCCGCGTCGGTCTGACTCCAGAGCGCGTCGCCGGCGAAACAG
>CAZWMF010000046.1:0-12863 GCA_964634535.1 uncultured Opitutaceae bacterium
GGCGCCGCCGCCGATGCCGGCGCCGAGCGTCAGCCAGCCGGCGCGGTGCCCCATGATCTCGGCCACGATGATCCGGTGGTGGCTGTGCGCCGTGCTGTGCAGCCGGTCCAGGGCTTCGGCCGCGATGCCGAGCGCGGTGTCGAAACCGATGGAGGCGTCGGTCAGGGCCACGTCGTTGTCGATGGTCTTGGGCAGGGTGACAATATTGAGCCCGGCCTTGACCAGCCGCAGGGCGTTCTTGTGCGTGCCGCCGCCGCCGATGCACACCAGGGCGCCCAGGCGGTGCCGACGATAGGTGGCCACGATCTTCTTGGTGTAGTCCTTGACCTCGCCGGCCACCTCGACCCGATGCGGCTTGATCCGGCTCGTGCCGAGAATCGTGCCGCCCACGGTCAGGATGCCGGCGAGGGTACTCTTATTGAGCGGCATCCACCGATCCTCGATCAGCCCGAGAAAGCCGTCGCGGAACCCGACCACCTCCCAGCCAAAGTCGCCGATGGCCGACTTGCCAACCGCCCGAATCGCCGCATTGAGCCCCGGGCTGTCGCCCCCCGCCGTCAAAATGCCGATGCGAAATGGTATTTTGCGTTTCATGCGCTGATGCTTCCTCCACGCTACGGGGACGAGCCGCCCGACTGCAATCGCCGCATTGTAAAACCTCTACGCTTTAGAGTCCGCGGTTCGGGTGCCCGTTGATTTGAGTACCTCCGGCCAGGGCGTGGCGGAGCTCATTGACCGCATCGGGTCCCGCCTCCGCCTGCGGCTACGGCGCGGCAATGCCCGCTTTCGCCTTTGGCTATGGCGCGGCAATGCCCGACTGCGTCGCCCGCTACACGGCGATGTTTACTCGGTCCGGATTGGCGGTCATCTGGGTATTGCGCAGCCTGCCCCGGCCGGAGGTACTCAACTCAACGGGCGCCCGAACCCGCCGCGCGCTGGCCTGGACATTGCCGACCCAAGGCGTCAGCCTCTTGCGATGCGCTACCGTCCCCTCGGCCGCACCGGTCTCAACGTCTCGATTCTCAGTTTGGGCGCCTCCCCCCTCGGCGGCGTGTTTCGCCCGGTGGACGAGACCGAAGCCATTCGCACCGTGCGCGTGGCTCTGGACCTCGGAATCAATTACATCGACGTCGCCCCCTACTACGGGGCCACCCGCTCCGAGACCGTGCTCGGCAAGGCCCTGCGTGGCATCGCCCGCGACCGCTATTACCTCGCGACGAAAGTCGGCCAGTACGGCGACGGCGAATTCGACTTCTCGGCCGAGCGCGTCACCCGCAGCCTGGACGAAAGCTGCGCGCGGCTGGGCGTCGAGTACATCGACCTCCTGCAATGCCACGACATCGAATTCGCGGACGCCGGCCTGATCGTCGGCGAGACCCTGCCGGCGCTGGCGCGCCTGCGCGAGCAGGGCCGGATCGGCCATATCGGCATCACCGGATTGCCGCTGCGCGTCTTTTCTTCCGTGATCGACCGCGCGGCGCCGGGCGTGGTCGAGACGATCCTGTCCTTCTGCCACTACGAATTGAACGACGATTCGCTGCTCAAACTCCTGCCCTACCTGCAGGAGCGGCAGATCGGGATCATCAACGCTTCGCCCACCGGGATGGGCCTGTTGACCGAACGCGGCGCGCCCTCCTGGCACCCCGCGCCCGGGCACCTGGTGGCCCGCTGCCGCGAGGCGGTCGACTATTGCCGAAAAGTGGGCGTCGACCTCGTGCAGCTCGCCGTGCAGTTCAGCGTGGCGCATCCGGACATCGCGACCACCCTGGTGGGCACGGCCAACCCCGAGAATATCCGGCGCAATGTTGCCTGGGCGCTGGCGCCGGCCGATACCGAGCATATCGCCGGCGTGCTCGAAATCCTGCGGCCGGTGCACAACCACAATTTCACCCGCGGACGTCCGGAGAACAGAGATCCGATCGTCGGCTGAGCCGATCGATGATCTACGATTTTTGCGTCATCGGCGGCGGCATCGTCGGCTTGGCCACCGCGCGCCAGCTGCTGGCCCGCCGGCCGGGTGCGAGCCTGCTGCTCCTGGAAAAGGAGTCGGCGCTGGCCCGGCACCAGACCGGGCACAACAGTGGCGTGATCCACGCCGGGATTTACTATGCCCCCGGCAGTCTCAAGGCCGAACTGTGCCGGCGGGGCGCCGAGGAAACCAAGCGGTTTTGCGCGGAACAGGGGATTGCCTTCGCCACCTGCGGCAAGCTCCTGGTCGCGACGAACGCCGCGGAAGAGGCGCGTCTCGCGGCGTTGGTCGAGCGGGCCCGGATCAATCGCATCGCGGTCGAACGCCTGGACGGCGATGAATTGCGGCGCCGCGAGCCGCACATCCGCGGCCGGTGCGCCTTGCTCGTCAAGGAAACGGGCATCGTCGACTATCGACAGGTGAGCGAATGCCTGGGCCGAGTCGTCCGGGCGGCGGGCGGCCAGATCGAACTGGGATCGGCGGTCACGGCGCTGCGCGAGCGCGCCGACGCGGTGGCGATCCGCACGGGCGAGACCGAATGGACCGCGCGGTGCCTCGTGGTGTGCGCCGGACTGCAATCCGACCGGCTGGCCCGGCTTGCGGGCATCGCGGTCCGCCACCGGATTATCCCGTTCCGCGGAGAGTATTTTCGGCTGCCGCCGGCCAGGGGCGACCTGATCCGCAGCCTGATCTATCCCGTGCCCGACGCGGCGCTGCCGTTTCTCGGCGTGCACCTCACCCGCCTGATCGACGGCGGCGTGACCGTCGGCCCGAATGCGGTTCTGGGGTTGGCCCGCGAAGGCTATGCCAAGTTTTCCCTTCGGGTTCGCGATGTCGCCAGCTACGCGTCGTTCCCCGGGTTTTGGCGCATGCTCTGGACGCATCGCGGCTTCGCGGTGGGGGAACTGCGCAATTCGCTGTGGAAGTCCGCGTATCTGGCCGAGTGCCAAAAATACTGTCCGGACCTTGCGCTGACGGACCTCCAGCCCTATCCGGCGGGCATCCGGGCGCAGGCGGTCATGGCCGACGGCACGCTGGTGCACGACTTCCTGTTTATGGAAACGCCGCGCATGCTGCATGTGGCCAATGCCCCGTCCCCTGCCGCCACGTCGGCTCTCCCGATCGGCGAGATGATCGCCGCCAAGGTCCTCGGTTAGCCGGCAACCGTCGCCGCGCGGCATAGCCGCAACCCGCGGGACGGTTCCGCGTCTTGGCCGCAATACCCGCGGTCCTTCTCTTCTCGGACGCGCGAAAACGTCGTCGCGGAATGGAGCGGAATGGCGCGACCGCAATGCAAACTCCGGAGAGTTGGGGGCGGGTTTCCTGGCGCAAGCGCTCTCGGCCGTCGGCCGCGGTGTGCGCTCGGACGCGGCCCGTCCATCCCGGTCGGGCCGGCGCTTGCCGCCGATAGATTTTTGAGCAGGTTTCGGCCATGGAACTAACCGGGATTCACCATCTGACCGCGGTCACGGCCCAGGCGGCCCGCAATCATGACTTTTACACGCGGGTTCTGGGGCTGCGCCTGGTCAAGAAGACCGTCAACCAGGACGATGTGTCTGCCTACCACCTCTTCTACGCCGATGGCGCGGGCCGACCGGGCACCGACCTGACGTTTTTCGATTGGCCGGCGGCTCGGGAATCGCGGGGTACGGGGAGCATCGTGCGGACTGGCTTGCGCCTGCCGGGGGAAACGAGCCTCGAGTGGTGGCAGCGGCGGCTGCGCGCCGAGGGAATCTCCGCGGCGCCGGCCCAGGGGGACCGGGCCGCTGTCGACTTCGAGGATTTCGAGGGGCAGCGGCTCAGCCTCGTTGCGGACAAATCCGGCGACCCCGCGCAGCCGTGGGCGCGCAGCCCCGTGCCCGCCGAACACCAGATCGTGGGTCTCGGGCCGGTCACGCTCAGCGTGCCGCGGATCGAGCCGACCGAAAAGATCCTGACCGATGTGCTGATGATGAAGCCGCAGGGCGGGAGCGACGCGGAGCGGGTTTATTCGATGGGGGCCGGCGGGCCGGCGGCGGAAATTCGGGTGCGTATCGAGCCCGGGGCGGCCCGGGCCCGGGCCGGAGCGGGCGGCGTCCACCACGTGGCATTTCGGGTGCCGACGTTCGCCGAATACGACGCCTGGGCGAAGCGGCTGAGCGAGCAGCGGATCGCCAACAGTGGGCCCGTGGACCGGTACTACTTCCGCAGCCTGTATCTGCGCGAGCCCAACGGCATCCTGTTTGAATTGGCGACCGACGGTCCGGGTTTCGCCGTGGACGAGTCGGTCGAGAAGATGGGCGAAGGCCTGGCATTGCCGCCGTTTCTCGAACCTCGCCGGCGCGAAATCGAAGCCGGGCTCAAGCCGCTGTCGATTTGATCGGCTGGATCGGTGTCCGATGCGGGGCAACCCGCATTCGTTCTGAAATATTCGGGCTAGAGTTGGCTGCGCAGGACGTAGACCGCTCCCGATTCGGCCCCGATCGCCAGGTAGCGGTCGTCGGGCGACCAGCGGAGCCGGGTCGCCCCGCCCGGCATCCGGATGGTGGCCCGCAGAGGTTGCCGCCGTTCGGGGCTCCAAAACATCACGCTGCCGTCCTGGGCCGAGGTCGCCAGGAGCCCGTGTCGGGTTTGAAAGGCCACCGCGCAGACCGGCCGATCGTGCGGCAGCATTTGCGGCGCGCGTCCCTCGGGCCCGGGGCCCGAAAAATCCCAGAGGCAGGCATCCCGGCCTCCGCTGGTCGCGAGCCAGTGGCCGGTAGAATCGAAACTCAGGTGCTTCACCTTGGTCTCGTAGCCGCTCATCTGCAGTTCCATATCGGATTCGGGCATCCATAGGTGGACGCTCGGATCCTGGTTGCCCGAGACGAGCCACGTTCCCGTCGGCGACCAGGCGAGGGCATGAATTGCGTTGGCATAGGGAAACTCCTTCTGCAGGCCGAAATCGTCCGCATCCCACAGCCGGACGGCGCCAAAGTGAGCGGCGGCGACGCACCCGCCGGTTGGATCCCAGGCCAGGGCGGTGATCGTCTTGGGCGCATCCGGGGCCGCATGCCGGACCGTGCCATCGGTCGCGATGAAGCGCAGCGTCTTGCCGGCCGCCGCGCCAATCAGCGGATCGGCGCCGATGCGCGGCCGCCAGGCGATATGGTCGACCCAGCCGCCCAGGGCGACCGTGGCGGTGTGCTGGCCGGAGGCCGCATCCCAAAACTTCAGGTTACCGTCCTGTCCGCCCGAGGCCAGGTGCGATCCCCCCGGGGCAAAGGCCAGGCAATTGGCCCCGCCCTCGTGGCCCGTCCAATGCTGGCGTTCAGAGCCGTCGTCGCTGGCGAAAAGCCGGATGGTTCCCGCGGCGGAAGCGGCCGCCAGCAGCGAACTGTCCGGGCTCCACGCCAGATCGATCGCGTAGTCGTCGAGGGTGGCCGCCCAGTGTTTGGTCAGGTCCATCCGGCTAGCCGATGCAGGCCTTGAACGCCGCCGTCAGCTGCGCCCGATCGAGATTCTTGCCGATAAAGACCAAGGTGTTCATCCGGGGGGCCTCGCCCCAGGGTCGGTCGAACTTGGCGTCGAAGAGCATGTGGACCCCTTGGAAGACCAGGCGTTTGTCGCTGCCCTTGACGCTCAGCACCCCCTTCATTCGGTAGATGTCGCCACCGTGTTTGCGCAGGAGTTCGCTGATCCAGGCGTTGAGGCGCGTGCCGTCCAAGTCGCCGGGTTCATGGAAACCCACGGACGTCACCGCCTCGTCGTGCTCATGGGCCACCGGATAGTCCTCCTGCCAGGCCGGCCGGACGTTCTCCCCGCCAACCTGAATGTGCAGGGGCACTTCGCTGCATTGCTCGAAGAGCGCGAAAAGGCCGGGCGCGTCCACCCGGAGGGGAAAATGGCCCTGGCCTTCGGGCAATTGCAGCCGTTGCAGCTGCGGGCCGGGCGTCACCGGCTCGCCGGCCGGCACGCGCTTTTCCCATTCGCCAAACGCCGCCACGGCCTGCTGGCGCACCCGGGCCAGGTCCGCCGCATCGAGCGAGGGCAGGGGCAGCACGACCACGTCGAGTTCGTTGGCACTGTGGTGATGGTGGTGGTGGGCGTGCGCGGCTTCGTCGCCGCCGTGAGCGTGGTCGTGTTCGGCGCAAGCGCCGATGGCCAGGTCGTGGCGCCCGCCGGGCAGAACGTAGGCCCCCGCCCATTCGAACGGATACTCGGTCCGCAGGAAGTTTGGATCGAGTTCGGTGGCGCGACTCAGGTTGAAGCCGCCGACTCCGATGACCGTGTCCAGCGGCACGGCGCAATTCGCGCAGCGGTGGATCCGGGCCACCGCATTGATGCGCCGCAGCCGCTGCTCCAAGGCGTCGAGATCTCTCGCCGGGACGAGATCGGTCTTGTTGAGCAGAATGACGTCGGCGAAGGCGATTTGCTTGACCGATTCGTCATCGGCATCGAGATGGACCGAGACGTGCTTGGCGTCGACCACGGTCACGATGGCGTCGAGTTGGAAGGCCGAGCGCATCTCCTCGTCGGTGAAGAAGGTCTGCGCAACCGGCGCCGGATTGGCCAGCCCGGTGGTTTCGATCAGGATGCCGTCCAGCCGGTCCTTGCGCTTGAGCAGCCGCCCGAGGACGCGCACCAGGTCGCCCCGCACCGAGCAGCAAATGCAGCCGTTGTTCATCTCGAAGAGTTCCTCGTCGGTCGAGATGACCAGTTGATGGTCCACGCCGACTTCGCCGAACTCATTCTCGATCACGGCCAGTTTGCGGCCGTGTTGCTCGGTGAGGATTCGGTTGAGGAGCGTCGTTTTGCCCGCGCCGAGAAATCCGGTCAGGACGGTCACGGGGATGGCTTCGGTAGTCATGAGAAGGCAGCCAGCATAGGCGGACGGGTGGCTACCGCAACCCGTCCGCGATCGTGCGGACGTTGTGCCGGTACATGGTCGCGTAGGTCGATCCGTCCGGATCGGGGGAAAGCCCATCGGCGTAGAGCGAGCCGCCCAGCCGCGCTCCGGTTTCCCGGCTGACCATCGCGACGAGCCGCGGGTTGGCCGAGCTCTCGACAAATAGGGTGGGCACGCCGGAGGCCCGGATTTCGTCGATCGTGCGGGCCAGGCCGCGGGCGTCCGGCTCCGCCTCGGGGCTGAGACCGTTCAGGTACAGGACGCGGAAGCCATAATCGCGCGCGAACCAGCCGAAGGCATCGTGGGTCGTGATCAGCACCCGGTGCGCTTCGGGGATCGCCGCCAGTTGGCGGCGCGCCCAGCGGTCGAGCGCCGCCAGTTCATCGAGATAGGCCGCCTGGCGGGCGGCAAAAGCGGCCGCGTGGTCCGGCCGCAGCGCGGTCAAGGCGCCGCCCACCTCGCGGGTGACCGCGGCGGTGGCGGCGAGACTGTTCCACCAATGCGGGTCGGGCTCCGTCCGCCCGCGCTCAACCAGCGTCAGCCGGCCGTCGCCGAGCACCGCACCGACCGCGAGCACGCGGCCGCGGGTGCCGGAATTGGCCACGAGTTTGTCCAGGTAGTTCTCCAGGCCGAGTCCGCCCGCCAGGACGAGGTCGGCGTCCGCCACCGCCTCCATGTCCCGCGGAGACGGTTCGAAGGTGTGCGGATCGACCCCGGGCTGGACGAGTCCCGTCACGGCGACTTGATCGCCGCCGATCCGCTGGGCGATTTCCGTGAGAACGGTGCACAGCGTGACCACGCGCACGGGGGCGGCCGCACCGCTCGATGCGAGACCGAGCAAGACGGCGGCCAATGCGGGGGCCAGAAAACGCGGCATCGGGAAAGGCTATTGCGGAGTCCCAGCCCGCGACCACCCCAAAACCGATGAAGCAGGCCTCGGGGAATAGGCGCCGGATTCGCCGAAGGTCGCGGCGGCTGCAGACTGGATGGCCGGTGAGTTCAGGGCGAAACCTTGGCGGGGAAAGTGAACGCGCCCTTCCCATGCGGTCCGTCATAGGTGATCGTGCCGACCCAATAGCCCGCCAGGTCGGGTTTGACCGTGGTCCGGTACCGGCCGGGCGCGCCGGGGATCGGCGCGACGGCGCTGCTCACGTGCATGACCAGGCCCGCCATTTCCAGGCCCAGTTCGAACCGGACCCTGCCGGCGTCCGTGAGGGCGCCCGACGTCGCATCGCGGAATTCCACGGTGACGGTATTGGCGGCGAGCTTCAGGCCGCCGTCCTCGAACAACGTGACGGTGAGACCATGGGCCGACTGCGTCATGAACGGCGCTCCGGCCGGTCCATTGGGATTGGACGGGTGGCTCCGCCGCCAGGCCCAGGTAGCGGTGACCGTCGCGATGAGCACGAGCGACAGCAAAGGGCGCCACCACGGGCGCACGGGCCCCGTCGGGCCGGTTTTGGCGGTGCGATTAGATTGGGTCGTCACGAAGATTGAGTGGAATTTCCCCGGAAGCATGGGCAGTCGGGAAATATCGCCCGATCCAGCGTACGAGCGCAGTTGGACAGGGCAATCGTTCCCGCGAGACGGCCCGGTCGGAAGTCTTGACCTGATCGGCCGTGCGATCCGGGTGGGCGTCGATGTCGATCCGGGATAGATTGCCCGACCCCCGGCCCCTGGCGAGCCGAAGCGGGCAAGGGCGGTCGGCCGGTCGATTGGCCGACGGCCGATTATCGGGGGCCCACGAGCGTATCCGGCGGCCGGGCCAACCGCTGAGGCGCCCGAGCGGCGGTTCGACCGACGCGGATCCGGGAGGCCGGCAACTCCGCTCGCCGAGCCGGAATTTGTTCCGGTGCGACGCGTGCCTGCGCATCGAATAGCGCGCTGAGTTCGCCGACCGCTTCGCGCAGGGTCTCGGCCTGAGACTGCAACTCCTGGGCGGCGCCGGACGATTCCTCCGCGGTGGCGGCGTTGCCCTGAGTTACCTTGTCCATGTCGGCGACGGCCTGATTGAGCTGGCTCAGGCCCGCCGTTTGTTCCTGCGACGCCCGCGCGATTTCCGCAACCACAGTGTCGACCTGCTTGGCCAAGGCGACAATGTTCTCAAAAGCGCCGGCGACCTCCGCGCTGATTTTGGCGCCGCGCTCACTGCACCGGACCGAGTTTTCAATCAGCGTGGCGGTTTCCTTGGCCGACAGGGCGGATCGCTGCGCCAAGCCGCGAACCTCGTCGGCGACGACGGCAAAGCCGGCGCCCGCCTCGCCGGCCCGGGCGGCTTCGACCGCGGCGTTGAGGGCGAGCATGTTTGTCTGAAAGGAGATTTCGTCGATATCGTGCACGATCTTGGCGATGTTGGCGGAGGCCTGGGTGATTTCTCCCATGGCTTGGCGCATTTCGGCTACCCGGGAACTGCCGCCCTCGGCCAGTTGGAGGGTCTGGTTCGAAATCGATTTGGCGTTACTGGCCGAGTCGGCGTTGTGCTTGGTCGTGCTGGCGATTTCCTCCAGGGAGGCGCTGGTCTCTTCCAGCGCGGTGGCCTGTCCGGCGGCGCCTTCGGAGAGCTTTTGGCTCGATTCGGCGACGCGGGCCGCTGTCGAGGAGGTCTGCGCGACGTTGCCCACCAACTTCCGGAGGACCGAATCGATGGTTCGGCCGATATTCCGATGGAGCAGCCATCCGGTGAGGACGACCAGGATGACGGCGATCGCAATGGTCGTGCCGACGAACCACAGCACGACGTTGCGCTCGATCGTGCGAAAGGTGCCGGTGGCTTGCACCTGGGCCTCGACGAGGTCCCGGTCGGAGAAGGCAAAGAGTACGACGCCGCTGACTTGCCCGTCCTTCCACGTTTGGTGGCAGGCGGTGCAATCCGCCGTCGCGATCAGTGGGCGATAAACCCGGAGCGAATCGCCCTGGTGGCGGACTAGGGTTTTCCCGGCGGAGTACAGCGTGCCGGCGAGGTCGGCCGGAAGCGGCTGGTTCTTGTTGGCGGGGATCGAGGAGTTGGTGATGACCCCTTTTTCGTTGGCGAGGGAAAACTCCACCAGCCCCGGGATGGTTTTGATTTGGGCCACTTGCTTGTCCACATCGTCCATCTCGCCGCGGGCGAGAAAGCCGGTGGTCGCCTTTTCGATATTCTCGATATTGGCCGCCGCCATCGTATTCAAGATCGCCTCGTCGTGGGCTGAGGTCGTGTTCAGTTCCTCGCGCAGGTGGAGAAATTGGATCGTTTGCACGAGACCGAGCGGAACGAGCAGGCCAACGGCGAGCGAAAGGGTGAGCTTTTGTTGGAGAGTCATGGCAGGGGCCGCAGTGTGCGCTGTCCGCAAATTTCGAATGACTAGCGGCTTGGAAAATTCGATGGTTAGCCTGAATTTGGACCATCGTTCCATCGGCCGATCACCGGCCTAAAGTTAGGCTTAATTCGGCTAGGGTTTACCCTAGTAGACCCGGGGAAACCCCATATTAGCCGTGCTGGGCATAACCCCTGCGCAGCCCGAGCGCAACGGGCCCGGCGTGGCGAAAAGCCGGACTCTGTTCGGCGAAGACGGCGAATGACGTAAATCGGTCGGGTGAACCCTAAAGGTGGGGTGGATGCAGGCCGGGCGTCAGCACGACGTCGTCGTCGGTCCAAAGTTTGCGGTCGGGACCGGCCGATCGGATTTCCATCTGCGTGCCGGATAAGGCGTGGAAGAAGAATGGGGTGCCCCAACGGTCGCAAAGCTCGCCTTGGGCGTCGATCGCCGGATGGTCCAACGGAAGAAAGGCGAAGCCCAGACGATTGCGCCCGGTCAGGACGGCCGTGATTTCGGCATTTTCGCCGACCGGGTTGAGGCCGTGGGTCGCGCTGCGGTACTGCGCGAGGAGATCGTTGACGATGCGCAAATCCGAGTGGATGTCGGTGCGCGGCGAATTTAGGTCGTCGGCCACGTGCGACGGCTCCTCGTCGGGCGGCGATGGGCGCGCGGGCGGGGTGGCGTCGGTCGGGTGAACGCTGGAAGATTGGAGGGTAGGCGGGATGGCCGGCCCGATCGGCGTCCGGCCGCCCGAGGCGAGATACCACCCGAGTCCGCCGACGCCGACCGCGGCGAATATCAAACCCAGGGTCCACCTGCGCGCAGTCATGGCTCGAGGCTAGCTGGCGGCCATGAAGCCAAGATTCGCGGTCGCGAATCGGCCGATATTGGGCAGCACGGTCGGGAGGTTCGAGGCGCTGACGCCGAACCAGGTCGCCAACGTCGCGGCATACTCGTCGACGCTGGTCGAAGGTATCCAGCGGCCGCGGCCCGTGTCGTCCGGGCCGCCCAGCCTGAGCGACGGCATCGTCCCGTAGATGTCGCCGCCCGCCACGGCGCCGCCCAGAATCATATGGTGGCTGCCCCAGCCGTGATCGGCCCCATTGCCGTTCGTGTTGTAGGTGCGGCTAAAGTCGGAGGCGGTGAACGCCGTCACCTGGTTTTGGACGCCCAGCTCCACGGTGGCGCTGTAAAAGGCGTTCATTGCCTGGCTAACCTGCTGCAGGAGTGGTCCTTGGACGGCCAATTCGGTCGTGTGCGTGTCGAATCCGCCGAGGCTGGCAAAGAAGACCTGGCGCTTGAGGCCGAGCGAAGGGGCCGCCGATATCAACCGCGCGATCATCTGCAGCTGGCTGCCCAGGGTCGTAACCGGGAAGGTCGTCCTCAGGGCCGCTGCGCCGTTGAGGATCGACGTCAATAGGCTCGCATCGGTCACCGCCGAACCCGCCACATTGGCGAACGCGGCCTGGAACAGATTGGATTCCTGCTGGCTCAGGAGCGTCTGCTGGGCGGCAAAGCGGCTCGTGTTGATCGCGTTGCCGGTGGCTCCCGAAAGATTCACCGCCCCGGTCGGATTAACCGTGTACTCCGAGACCGTCTGGCCGATTTGGAAGGAGTTCTGGCCGGCGACGCTGATCGACATCGAAATCTGCGTCGAGGAATTGAGCGCGTTGATGATGTCGGCCAGCCGGCCGCCCCAGCCGGTCTGGAACGGCTGGTCCGGCACCGAGCTCTGCCACTGGGTTTGCTGGTCGGCGTGCGAGAAGAGCTGCGGCGGCAGGTTCACGCCGGCGTTGTATTCGGTGAGCGAGACCGGATAGGTGAGCGTCCCGGTGTTGGCCAGAAAGGCGAGCTGGCCTTGGGCGAACAGGCTCTGGACCTCGACCAGAGAAGGATGCAGCCCGTACGAGCGGCCGTCCGTGTAGGTTTTGGGGCTGATGGGCAAAAGGTTCGCCTGGGGGATCGCCAGCGCCGTGCGCTGGCTCGCGTACTGGCCGTAGCCGGCGTTATCGACCGGTATGATGACGTTGTTCGCGTCGCTTCCGCCGTAGAGGAAAACGCAGACGAGCGCCTTGTAGCCGGACGCCGCGTCGACCGAGCGGGCGGCGTCGCCCGCGATGGCGCCCATGACCCGCAATTGGGCGAGGGCGGACAGCACGCCGGTGGCGCCGACCGCGGCGCAGGCGTTGCCGATGAATTGTCGGCGGGTGAAGTCTTCGGGTGTGAGCATGGCGGGGATGAACGGGGCTAACGTTGGACCGCGCCCATCTGGGTGGTGACCAGGAGATCGAGGGCGTATTGGGCCCGTTGCAGGGCCGTCGCAGAGGATGGCAGACCGGCCAGGCCGTTCAGAATTATTTGTTGATCGGAGGCACTTAGGCTGCCGCCAGCGAAGAGGAGATTGAGGGTGGCGAGCATTGCCGCCGGGTTGGGGGCGCTGGTGAGCGGGCTTAAGTTGAGCACCGGCGTGGACGCCGAGGGGTTCGTCGACGTGTAGATCGAGGCATAAAGGGTGTTGGTTTGCGTGATGACGGACGAGGCGGTCGTGATTTGAAATTCCGGCCCGCAGAGGCCCGCCTGGGCCATCGCGCCCGGCTCGACGAAATCGGGCAGGAAGAAGTTGAACACGGTCGGCGAGCGCAGGGCCGCCTGGCCGAGGGTCTGGTCGGCGTTGAAGATGGGAAAGCGGCCATTCGCCGAGGCCGCGCCAAAGGCCCGATAAAGGGCGGTT